>JAFGQD010000019.1 GCA_016935875.1 Deltaproteobacteria bacterium | reverse complement strand
TCTTTCCACTTCTCCTACGGGCATCACCGTCTTGCTGACAACCCGGCTTATCTCATAATTAATAGTTTCTTCCGTTTTATCGTGATTAAGTTTATAGTCCTGTGTCTCTTGGCTGGTTGCGGCTACGGTACTTTCTCCCCCGCGGGCAGGGGTCTGTGAAGTTTCGGACTTTCGCCTGAGACTCCGTATGACCGGTTCCTCAGCATCGTATGTTTCCTCTGTCTTTTCCAAGAGTTGAAAGTCAAGCTCCGCAGATACCCTGACAACGGCTTTTCCTGGGCCCACCACTTTTTCCAACATGGACTGGACCCTGTCTGCCAGGGTTTTTTCCATGTTTTTTCGGTATTCGCCCTGTGAACCGCTCATCCCGATCGTATCTGATTCCGCCTCTACTCGAGACAAGATGTCGCCACCACCGTCAACAATCATGACATCCTTCGGATCCAGCCCTTCTATACTACTCGCCACAAGATGAGTGATTCCTTCAACCTGAGAGGCCTTCAACGTTCTGCCCGGCTTGATCTTAAGAATAACCGAGGCGGTCGGTTCGGCCTGATCCTTGACGAAGAGGGATTTTTGAGGCACAACGATATGCACCCTGCTGCTCTGAATCTCATCTAAGCTGTTAACGGTACGAGACAGTTCTCCTTGAAGCGCCCTTTGATAGTTGAGTTGCTGGACAAATTCCGTTGCGCCGAAATTCTTGGCGTCAAATATCTCAAAACCAACGCCCCCTCCCTGTGGCAAACCCGTGGAGGCCAGATTAAGCCTGAGCTCGGCGACCCGTTCCTTGGGAACCAATATGGAATCCCCTGCGGGAGAGATCCTATACGAGACGCCATCCCCTTCCAGCACGGATACGATCTTTCCCGCGTCTTCCGTAGAAAGATTAGAGAAAAGCACGCTGTAGGTTGTTTGATTCGCAAAAAAAACAAGCATCCATACACAGACCAGACCGGCGGCGGTGATAGCAATGATCGACACCTGCCTCGATGCCGGTAAGGATACAAAGCCTCTCCATAGTTGAGATAAAGATCGAAACAGCGAATCCATATCGTCCCTTCACCTTTTCACGGTAGATACAATAAAGACAGAAAGCCTCCCTGAGCACTCTGGCATCAGACACTTTCCCCTACACCTGCATCCTCATAACCTCTTGATATGCCTCTAATATCTTGTTTCGAACCTGCATCACCGCCCGGAAGGAGATATCCGCCTTTTCAAGAGCAATAATCGCCTCATGGATACTCCCCGATCCCTCCAGTTCCACTTTTTTGATGGCGACATCCGCGTCCGTCTGTAACTTGTTGATCTCCTGGACCGATTCTTGCAACATCTTCCCGAACGATTCCGTGCCGTTGGCAACCGCACCATCTTTCTTTTGGATATCGGCAATACCGTATGTCAGACCATTCTCAACCGATAGAGTTCTCATGGCCAAAAATCCTCCTCATAAGATTGCAGCTCTCCGCGGCTATTTTCCTATCTCCAACGTTTTGAGCGCCATGCTCTTTGTTGTATCAAAGGCGGTTACGCATGCCTCGTAGGCCCTGCTTACCATGATCATATCCGCCATCTCAGTAACCGTATTGATATCCGGCATGGCTACGAACCCCTCACCATTGGCGTCCGGGTGTGCCGGATTAAAGACCATTCTCACTCCCCCCGTATCTTCAACGACTCCTTCCACCTTCACCATGCGCAGCGCATCTTTTAGATCGTCGTCAAAATCTGACGCAACAGGTATGGAGGAAAGGACTATCACCTTCCTCGTGTACGGCCCCCCTTCAGATGTCTTGGTCGTGTTTGCGTTGGCGATATTCGACACGACAACATCCATCTTCGCCCTCTGAGCGGCAAGCCCCGACCCGCAAATCCTAAAAGCCGTCATGAACTCCATATCATTTCGCCTCCTCCAAAACAGTTTTCAATCCCCGGAACTTTCGCGCCATCAGATCTACCGAAAAGTTATACATAAGTTGATTTTCCACCATCTTTGCCATCTGATCGTCTATATCCACCTTGTCACCTGACACAACCACCTCACCCGCCACTGTAGAACCCTCGGACAGGTGCCGCTCATCGGTCACGGCCATAGGTTCTTCCTCTCCATTATCGACAACTCCCTGCAATGCCTCTCTGAACGTCAGCTCTCTCGGCAGGTAGCCAGGGGTGTCCAGGTTGGCAATATTGGAAGATATGATCTTGTGTCTCTCCGAACGAAAATCAAGCACGGCGGTCAACATATCTACGGTCTTTCCAAACAACGCATCCATCTTCCACCCCCTAACTGCCGTCAATCAAGCAACAACTATACCACCGCGCCTTCTCATCCCTGCTTCCCGGCGCTTTTATATTCGTTGAGTTTATTGCGGATCGTTCGCACACTGACACCCAGGATCTTTGATGCCTCCGTTCTGTTTCCTCCTACCCGTTTAAGCGTCTCGCATATGAGCTGTTCTTCCACTTCCCTGAGCGTCATATCCTTCAAAGCGATATCCTGCCGGTCGATCAATCCCGGAAGGCACAATGTCGCCCTCTTTGCATATTCATTTCTGGAACCTCCATCTTCACCGTCCAGATAGAGATGCTCCGGGCAGATGACACAGCCCCCCGACAGCAAGACCGATCTCTCAATAATGTTTTCGAGCTCTCGCACGTTACCAGGCCATGGATACTTCTCCAATATATTGATAACCTCAGCCGACAAGGTGGCGTTGCTTACGCCGTTGAGTCTGCAGTATTTCTCGAGAAAGACCTTTGCAAGGAGAGCTATGTCCCCTCTCTTTTCCCTGAGGGCGGGAACCGTGACGGGGATAACATTCAGTCTGTAGTAGAGATCGTCACGAAATTTTTTCTCAGAAACACGGGTTTTCAGGTCCGTATTTGTCGTGGCAATGATCCTGACATCCACCGGTACGGGACTCTTCCCCCCCAATCTATCAACCTCGGACTCCTGAATGATTCTCAAAAGCTTCGCCTGAAGGTGGAAGTCCATCTCACTTATCTCGTCCAGCAAGAGGGTTCCCCCATCGGCGAGTTCAAATTTACCCGGTTTCTTCTGAGAGGCACCGGTAAACGCTCCCTTTTCATATCCAAACATCTCACTCTCAAGGAGGTTGCCGGGAATAGCCGCACAATTGACCGCCACGAACGGCATCGTTGCCCTATCGCTATGCCGGTGTATGTACCGCGCCAGCAACTCCTTCCCCGTGCCGCTTTCTCCCTGTATCAGGACAATGGACTTGCTCTTCGCTATGGTTTCCATCACCTTCAGCAGAGCTCTCATTCTTTTATCCTCTGTAATAATCTCCTTTCCACCGGACGCATATCCTTCTGTTTCCTGCATCCCTGTGCGGTCACCGCCGGTATCCTGAGCAACAACACCCTTTACCACCATCTCCAAGTGTTCCAGCGAAAAGGGTTTCATAATGAAATCCGAAGCCCCTTCTTTCATGGCCTCAACTGCCGTGTTAACCGTGCCATAAGCAGTTATGACGATCACCGCTGTGTCGGGAGATTTTTCTTTTATTCCCCGGAGCACGTCCATCCCACCCACTTTCGGCATCCTCATATCCGTTATAACGACCTGAAATTTATCCTTCTGGAACTTTCTTAAGGCCTCTTCACCATTACTTGAAGTCTCGACATCATATCCGCAACTTATGAGCGATTCAGAAAGCGCCATTCTCATGGATGGCTCGTCGTCGACTATCAAGATTGATTTTTCTTTCATTACTCCCCACAACCCTTCTCTGGCAGCTTTGTTCGACATGCGCCGCCAGTCAAGGGCAGCATAACCGTGAAGCGACTTCCCCCTTTTGTATTCTCCCTCACGTGTATCGAACCTCCGTGAATATCAACAATATTGTGGACAATCGAAAGTCCCAGTCCGGATCCCCTTTCCTTTGTCGTAAAAAAGGGATCGAATATCTTCCTGGCATATTGATAGGGAATACCCACACCGGTATCCCCGAATATAATCTCCACATGAGGAGGACCAGCAGGTGTCCTCATGCCGCCATGGGTGGAGATTCTCGTCTGAATGGACAGCTCGCCCCCATCCGGCATCGCCTGCATGGCATTCAGAATCAGATTTAAAAACAAGTGTTTGAGCATCTCCGTATCCGCTTCCATAACAGGATCCGCATCATCATAGTCGACCATAAGAACGATCTCCTCTTGATCGATGATCTGTTTCGAAAAAGCCAGGATCTCTCGCAACACACCATGAACATTGATCATTTTCAGAACGGGCCTTTGCCGTTTTGTAAAGAGAAGAAGATTCGATATCTTGGCATCCATATCCTTCACGGAATGTATGATAAGGGACGCCCTGTCCCTGTTTTTTTCGTCTTCAGAATCTCTTGCCAGAAGAGACGCAAAGAGTTCTATGCTTCCCAGGGGATTTCGTATCTCATG
>JAFGQD010000018.1 GCA_016935875.1 Deltaproteobacteria bacterium | reverse complement strand
GCGATCTCAATGTTATCATACAGTTCTTCTGCCGAAGGAATCCGCAATTCAAGATCTCTCAGATAGACCGCGAGAGAGTCATCGCCCACATAATCCTTGTGCCTGACAAATTCCGGACCCTCAAAACTCCTCGTCCCGGCATCAAGAGAGATTACATCTTTTGCGCGATCATACCCTTTCAGATACGACATGAGGAGCACACTGTTGACATCAAGAGTCTCCTGCACAATGATATTTTCCGAACTGAGCCCCTGTAACGCCCTTCCCAACTCCTTCCGATCCTTTTCACGCCTGATATCGAACTGCACATCACCGGAACGCCTGTCGAAAGAGGGGAGCAACTCCATTGCCTGCCGCATATCCGCGTTTACATCATCCCATGTCTTGAAATCGAGAATCGCCTTCAGAGCCGGCCCTCTTCGTATCTTCGTTACGATAGATGTTACCACGCCGGCCCCCCGTTTGAGATAATCCCCTCCTAAAAAGGCATTTACGAACGTGCTCTTCCCCGATTTTATGGCCCCCACTACGGCTATACGCAGTATCCCTTCATCTATCTGCTCTTCTATGGACCCGCACATTTTCCCCCATTCATCAAAAGGGAGCCGTGATATGCCGGGAAGCTCCTTAGCGACACCAAACAGATCTTTGATCTCTCCGTTTATACGGAAGAGGTCCTTTTTCATTGAATCAAATGTCTTCATTAAAAGCCTCTATTCGACAATAATATTCTCAAGCGACCGCTTCGGCACATGATGAACGTTATCGCCATCTCTCCAGTAGGTTGTGTCACCGGAAGGAGAAACCTCATCTATCACCACTTCTTCCTTTGGTTTACCGAGGGCCACAACAAGCACTATCTCACAGCTGGCCGGAATGGCGAGCTTTTCTCGAAGCTTTTCACGTTTTATCGCAGCTATCATGCAGCCTCCCAGACCCATTTCGGTCGCTCCAATGAGTATGCTCTGAGCCGCTATTCCAACATCATACTTCACGTAGGGATTGCTCAGTCCCTTGTCCTCCAGTATGATGATATACGCAGACGGCCGTTCTCCCTCAGAAGGCCCCGGCCAATCTTTCAGAGAAGCAGCCCAGGCAAGGGTTGAGAACACCATCGCATTCCTGTCGGGATCACAGAACAGCATGTATTTCAACGGCTGTTTATTGGTCGCCGACGCACTGAGCCTGGCAAGGTCGACCAGTTCCCTCAATGTATCAAGACTCACGGGACAATCCTGGTGGAACCTTCGATAACTTCTGTTTTTTGTTATCAAATCTCGTATCATGCTTCATTCCTTTCATTGCTGTTCCCCGGTTAGTATCCGGGCAACATGCAGGAAGTGCGGAGGATATTAAACCATAAACCATTTAATCTCAAGGGGGTTTAATGCTTAAGCATTCACTTCATCTCTCTTGTTGTTTCCGCAAATCGTATCCTCGCTGGCCCCCACCTTTGATCAGGAAACGCACATTCAGGAAAAAATGACACGTCCACCTGTTACTTTTAAATATCATTTGACTAAATATCGTTATCGTGGCAGGCTGAATTTCCCACAAATACATCTGTCTCGGGGGTGAAGCATACCATGAATGCTCTGTTGCGCATATTCAAGGTTCTCTGGGTTGCCTTCTGGCTAGGATTTGCCACGGTTGTAGTATTTATTCCGATTGTTGTGTCTGCCTCACTGAGTTCCACGGGAAATCTTGCGTTTACTATTTCAAGGGTGTGGGCATGGTTAATGCTGAAGATGACATGGGTGCACCCCGAGATCAGGGGCAAAGAAAACATCCGAAAAGGTCAGTCGTATATCATAATATCTAACCATCAATCGCACTTCGACATCCTCGCCCTCGTCGTGAAGCTCGGCATTCAGTTTCGCTGGATCATGAAGAAGGAACTCCGCAAAATACCTCTCTTTGGATTTGCCTTGTATGCGTCGAGAAATATATTTATCGACCGGTCTGACAGGCAGAAAGCGGTCGAAAGTATCCGTGATGGGGTAAAACGTCTTCCTGAGGGTGTCAGTGTCATGTTTTTTGCCGAAGGCACGAGATCCCCCGACGGAAAGATTCACAAATTCAAAAAGGGGGGATTTGCGACGGCTTTGGAAAGCGGCCTCCCGATCCTTCCTGTCACCGTAAACGGCAGTAGAAAGGTTCTGCCGAAAAAAAGCGTTGCGTTCACCCCGGGCCCCATAGAGGTGATCGTAGGTAATCCTGTTAGTACGGAAAATTACACGCACGACGATCTGGGAGAGCTTATACATAAGATACGAAGCATCATCACTGCCAATTTTAATCCCGATTATCCCGAGAAGGTCGCGTCATGAAGATAGCAACAAAAGCCGCTCTTCTGTCCGGGTTCGCCTTCCCCGGAGCAGGACAGATGTACCTGAAACGATTTCGGAGGGGTCTTACCATAATGGTTTTTGTCCTTTCAGGGATGGGCGCCATTGTCTGGATGGCTACCATCAGGGCGCTTGAAATCCTCGAGCGGATACAGAATCAACTCGATCAGGTTGATATGGCCACCATAACAAATCTGGCCCTCGCCTCATCCGCAGATCATACATCGATATATTACAAACCCATTCTCCTCTTTATTGCCTGTTGCTGGATCTTTTCTATTATAGACGCCTATAGAGCAGGAAAAGAAAAAGAACTTTCAGAAAAAGCGCAAAGCGTTGAGGAATCATCCCATGGCAGAGATAGAAAAATACTCCTATAAAATAGTAAAAAAGATACGTATCAGGATCCCTGATGTTCCCGGCGCACTGGGCATCATTGCAACGGAGCTTGGAAAGAATGGCGCTGTTCTGGGTGATATTACAAAGGTACACCTTACGTCTCAGTATATTACCCGGGACGTGATACTCTTTTTCGACGATGAAAAACAGTTTTCAGACACGATTTCCAACCTGGAACAGCTGAAAGGGTATAAAATACTCTCCATCGAAGACGAGGTTATGCATATACACCGCGGCGGAAAGATAGCCATAAAGCCGACGGTGAAGGTAGACACGCTGAGCGATCTGAGAATGATTTATACTCCGGGAGTGGCTCAGGTATGCAACTACATCATTGAACATCCTGAAGCGGCCCGTGAATATACCTCCATCGGCAATTGTGTATGCATCGCCACAAACGGTTCCGCCGTGCTGGGTCTCGGCGACATCGGCGTCCTTGCAGGGATGCCCGTTATGGAGGGTAAATCGGTCATCCTGAACAAAATGGCGGACGTCAGTTGCATCCCTCTTCTTATTGAGAGTGACAACGCGGACAGGATCGTTGACACGCTTGAAGCAGTATCAAAAACATTCAGCGTTATCATGATAGAGGATATAAAGGCGCCTCTCTGTTTCGAAGTGGAAGAGAAATTACAGGAAAGAGTAACTATTCCCGTCTTCCACGATGACCAGCACGGGACGGCGACTGTTATCCTGGCAGCTCTGCTGAAGGCCCTGGAGTTTGTGGATAAGCACAAGGAAAAGGTGAAAATTGTCATCAACGGCGCGGGCGCGGCGGGAATGGCTACCGGAAGGATGCTCCTGGAATACGGGTTCAGACATATAACCATCTGTGACAGGAAAGGCGCCATCTACCGAAACAGACCGGAGCACATGGACGTATACAAGAATTCGATTGCTGAGATTACCAATAAAACCGGAGAGAAAGGTCCTTTAAAAGAAATCATGCGGGGAAAAGATGTCTTTATCGGAGTCTCGTCATCGAATCTGGTCTCAAAAGATATGGTGCGCAGCATGAATAATGCCCCCATTATCTTTGCGCTGGCCAACCCCATTCCCGAGATACATCTTGGTGATGCATTGGAAGCGGGGGCAGCGGTAGCGCTGGACGGCATGACGGTAAATAATTGTCTGGTCTTTCCAGGCATTATACGAGGCACACTTGATGCCGGAGCCTCAAGAATCACCTATCCCATGAAATTCAGTGCCGCTGAAACCCTTGCATCTCTGACAGGAAAACATGATATTGTGCCAAACTTTATGAATCTCGGAGTACACAAAAAAATAGCAGAAGCAGTAATCCGGGCTGCAAGCTAAAGAAGATCGGCAACAAAGCCCCGTCAAGGTATTGTCCCCGAAATTTCATACAACCTGAGAAACAGGAGGTACTGTCGTGGTTCATTCCGGTACACTCTTCAAAATAAGAGCGCTGAAGTCTTATCCTGAAGGCTCAAAATCTGCCTTTCGAGCGGTCTTGAGATCTCTTGCCTGTGCGCTCTCAATTCTCACAATCCTCACCTTTGGGGCATGCACACATATCGATGTGCCTGATCAGATCGTCGGTCGGTCGGCTGCATATATGGACTGGGGTAAAAACCCTCCTTCCGCGACGGACCGGGCAAAGCACGAGATAGAGGGGAAACGCCCCTTTGAATGGTGGTATTTCGACGGGCACCTCGATGATGGGCAGACCTTTGTCGGCAGCTTTCTCGATCCCAGTTTTTCTACGGGTAAGCCCGGTGTCACTTTCACTCTGTATGCATCCGACTGGTCCAAGGAATCATACCTGCTTACCCTCGCCCCGGAGGAGATACGATCGTCCACCAAAGACATCTGCGTGGAAACCAGTGCCGGTTTCATACGCCGTCTCAACGACGAAACCTATCATGTCCGGTGGGAGATGGCTGATATCGTGGCGGATTTCAGGCTGACCACGGAAGCCCCCGGCTGGCAGCCTCGGGGAGGGGACGGCGTCAACGAATCTCATCTCGACTTTTTCTGGGCTGTCCACCAGGCTCGCAACCACATAGAAGGCACTATCACCCGAGATGGTGTGACCACCGAGGTAACCGGAACAGGGTACGCAGATCACAACTGGGGTCGTAAAAATCTGAACGAAATAACCCGTCGATGGATCTGGGGGCGTATCATCGCCGATGATTATACCATTATTTACGCCGACGTGGATTACTACAATCCTGCCATTAACTCCCGGCCGCTATACATTGCAAAGGGAAACAGGGTCATCACAGGAACGGGCAGCCCTTCCATTCGTCAATGGGATTTTGTCACGCATCCCGTTCTGGAGCGATACTACCCGAAGCGGATCTCCATAGATTTTGAAGACGACGGTGTAAAGGCCCACATCAATATCACATATAAACGCCTCGTAGAAAATGTGGACCTCCTCCTGGTATCCGGTCTCAGCAGAGTAACTCAATGGTTGTCACGAACCTTCATTACCCGCCCACATTACTTCCGTGTAATCGCTGACTATGAAGGAACTATCGAAACGAACGGCATCAAAGACAGGATATCCGGCGAGTGTCTCTATGAAATAATGGGATTTAAATAGGAAATCCAGCGTTTCAGAACAGTAAGAGAAAAAATCTACAAGGAACAGGCGATATCAGAAGGGCAGCCCAATAAGCTGCCCTTTCTTTTCTGACTTTCCGGAGATGATTCGAATCCGGAAGGAAACGCGCATTAAATCAGCCTGTTGAGAAATTTTATTGCCCGACGGCGTGATCAGCTTTTCAGTTGCAACCCTGCTTTTCCGCGTCTTAATCGAACGGAGGGTATAAACAATCATTGACAAAGTCTTTTGATATGCTGATAATCAAGTACGTTTTAACATCATTGACACTGGACTACAGGAGAATCCCTAGAATATGACCGTAAGGAACGCTATCCTACCCACAAGATTTGACAATAACGTGAAATCAATTTATCAGTCCAACCACTCAAATGGACTAAAACGCTCGACCCGATAATTCAACCAAAGATGATCTCCCTGCAAACCATATCAAAACAGTACAGCGGAAAATATCTCTTCAGGGATCTTTCGCTCCATATTGAAGACGGAAATCGGATTGCCTTCGTGGGAAGAAACGGAACAGGCAAATCTACGCTGATGAAGATAATACTGGGGGAAGTCGAAACGGATTCGGGGAAAATTGTCCAATCCAGATTTAACAGTGTAGGATATCTTCCCCAAGACAGCGTCTATCACACGGGACGAACCCTTTTCGAAGAAGCGGCAACCGCCTTTGATGACCTGAACCGCCTCCATGAAAGAATCAGGGAAATAGGCAATGAAATTTCGGGCATCACTTCTATGGGTGGGGGCAACTCTCCGAGATTGCAGGCACGTATTGATGAGATGGGTCAGGCTCAGAGTATCCTGGAACACCGGGGGGGATACAATATAGAGATACGGGTAAAGCAGATCCTTTCAGGTCTCGGATTTAATGCAAAGGACATGTCACGGATGACAGAGGAGTTCAGCGGCGGCTGGCAGATGAGGATAGCCCTCGCCAAGCTGCTCCTCAGGGAACCTACCATCCTGCTGCTTGACGAACCCACTAATCACCTCGATATGGAATCTCTGGAATGGGTTGAGGGATATCTGAAATCGTACAGGGGTTCTATTGTGCTGGTATCTCACGACAGCCGCTTCCTTGACAATCTCGTCGATAGAGTGATCGAAATATCCATGGGGAAAGCCACCGAATACACCGGTGATTACTCATCCTATCTGATCCAAAAGACCCAGCGCCTCGAGTTGTTGCAATCCTCTCTCAAAAACCGGCAGCGTATGATCGACAGCACGACCCGGTTCATAGAGCGCTTTCGTTATAAAAACACAAAGGCAAAACAAGTCCAAAGCCGCATCAAGAAGCTCGAAAAACTGGACCTCATTGAGATAGATAAAGAAGAAAGTTCCATATTTTTCGATTTCCCGGACCCGCCGCATGTCGGCAGGGTGGTAATGGACTTAGATGGCCTTACAAAGTCCTACGGCGACAATATAGTATTGAATGGAATATCTCTGACCATCGAACGAGGAGACAGGATCGCTCTCCTCGGGGTCAACGGTTCCGGTAAATCAACTCTCGCGCGTATTATCGCCGATGTGGACACCTTTCAGAGCGGCATTAGAAAACAGGGACACAATGCGCTTCTTTCTTACTATGCCCAGAATATAGTGGAAGGACTGGATCCGGACAAGACTGCCCTGCAGACACTTGATGCGGTCGCCCCTCTCAAATCCCCCGGTGAGCTGAGAAATCTTCTTGGTTGTTTTCTCTTTAAGGATGATGACGTATTCAAACCGGTTTCCGTCCTGTCGGGAGGCGAAAAGAGCCGGCTTGCCCTTGCCAGGATGATTCTAAGACCCGCGAATCTGTTGATAATGGACGAACCGACGAATCACCTCGATGCGCAATCAAAAGCCATCCTCCAGCGCGCCCTGAAAAGATTTTCCGGGGCATATGTAATCGTGTCCCACGACAGGGATTTTCTCGCGCCGCTTGTAAATAAGGTTGCCGTTCTGACGGACAACGGTCTGACCATATACCATGGAAACGTTGATGATTATCTGAACAAATATCACCGGGAACAGGAAGATTTCTCCCGCAGAAAAGACCTTCTGGAAAAAGGAGTTTCGGAGCCTCTTAAAAAGAACCGGAAAAGAATGGCTGCCGAAAACAGACAGCAACTGTACAAAAAGCTGAAACCTCTGAAGGGCACGCTGGAGAAAATTGAAAAAGAAATAGCCGCTTATGAAAAGAAGAAACTGGAGATAGAAAACTCTTTCTCAGACCAAAATACCTATAAAAACGATGCGTTAATTCAATCTCTCAATATTGAATACTCCCAGATCACCTCTCGCCTCGATTCTCTGTACGATACATGGACGGCAACAGAAGAGGAGATAGGGGAAATTACGGGGAACGACTGACCTTCCTAGCCGCAAGCGGCGGGGAAGGTCAGTAGCCAAGTTTTCCCGAGAGATAACCTTTCATTCCGTATGTGTCTTCCAACACAATCTCTCCTTACGCAATGAACGAGAGTGGCGTATTGCCCCAGATCTCTTGCCCGGATGATATCATACAAGCAGATCCGCCACGAAGACTTGACAGACAGACCATTTCTCCCTCATCTTTTCAAGGGTGATGCGTTCTATGCCTTTTGAAAGGCATAGGTTAATTGAT
>JAFGQD010000133.1 GCA_016935875.1 Deltaproteobacteria bacterium | reverse complement strand
TTGAAGCTGTTTCTTTACCTGCTCTATCTTTCGTTCAAGGGGAACTTCCGTTTCCCCATAGTCCGTGGCGTCACGCACAACAAATTCCGTAATAAGGGCTTCCAAGGTTTCAGTGGATAATTGGTCGTATGGTATTTTTATTCCTTTGCTGTTCGCTTTGATCATTTTTGCTGGTTTCGGTACAGGCTACTGTGTATTCAGGCTTTCCTTCAGCTTCTGGGAGAATCTGAATGTGACTATCTTCCGTGGCGCTATCATGAGGCTTTCACTTGTATAAGGATTTCTCCCTCTCCTGGCGTTCTTTTCAAGGATACAGAACTTCCCGAACCCGCTGATCTGGACCGTTTCGCCTTTTTCGAGTGATTGTTTTATTATCTCAAGGACGGATTCGAATATATCTGTGGATCTGTTCTGACGAAGACCAGTCTGGTCTTGAATTGATTTGATTATATCTGTTTTTCTCAGGGTCATGGGGAAGTTACCTCCTTTAATAATAAAATGGCTTGTTGAGGGCCTGTTAGGATTACAGGGGATGGATGCCAAGTCAGAGCAGAGATGAGACAAACCGTTTAGGTGTGATCCAATCCGCGCTCTATGCACACCCTGCTAAAAATAAAAAGGCGCAACCCCTCAAGATTACACCTTTTTTGTATCAATGGTGCCGAAGCCGAGATTTGAACTCGGACAGGCTTAAGCCCACTAGACCCTGAACCTAGCGCGTCTACCAATTCCGCCACTTCGGCACTGAAAACTATGGAACGCTTATACTTAGACACCCTGATATTGTCAAGAGAAATTACCCTTGAAAATAATGCTATACGTGCTATTGTGCTTCTCCTTAACATGGTGGTTTTCTCAACAGGTATCTTTTCACGGAATGGGTTATGAAAATAATACGAAACATTGACGACATCACCGAAGAGCTGACCGGTTCCATCGTCACGATAGGCAATTTCGACGGCATACATCTGGGACACAGGGAACTCTTCAGAAAACTCGTAAGGGAAGCCAGAGAAAAAAATACAAAGTCAGTGGTCATTACCTTTGACCCCCATCCGCAGAAGATCATACACCCGGAAAGGAGACCCTTCTTCCTGCTGACCCCCCTGGAGGAGAAACTGAGTCTCATAAAGTCCTGCGATGTGGATGTCGTCATTCTGATTCCATTTTCCATCGAGTTTGCGAGAACAACCGCCGAAGAATTCGTAGAGAATATCCTGTGGAAGAAACTGCGTTTGAGCAAACTGATTGTCGGTTATGACTATGTATTCGGAAAAGGGAAAGGAGGAAACGCTAAATTCCTCAAGACATCCGGTAGAAAACTCGGCTTTCAGGTAGAGGAAATAGGCGCCGTGAAATCAGACGGCATCATCTCCAGCAGCACAGCCATACGTCTCGCAATTCTTGACGGAAATGTCAAGCAGGCATCAGAAATGCTGGGAAGACCCTATGGCGTGACCGGCACTGTCGTCAAGGGTTACCGGCGGGGCACAGACATGGGGTATCCCACGGCCAACATAAAATCTGAAAAGGTGATTCCCGCGACAGGTGTCTATGCCATTATCGCCGAGTTCGAAGGAATCAGACGCCCGGGTGTCATAAATATAGGTTATAACCCAACTTTCGGTAACGAAGAGATTTCAGCTGAGGTGCATCTGCTCGATTTTAAAGGCGATATATATGGAAGAGAAATCACCATACTCTTTATAGCCCGGCTGCGTGATGAAATAAAATTCAACAATCCCGAAGAACTGGGCCGGCAGATAGAAATGGACATCAAAAGAGCCAGGGAAATTCTGTCGTCCTGGGCGGAAAACATGCCTCGTACATCTCGGTGATGAAGAAATGAACATAGAACCCCTGCACGACTGGAACATCAGGTACGACAGAGCCAGAGAGATACAGAATGATCTCAGGGAAAAGCTCATCCTTCACAATGAAGACATTCCCGATAAGATACAAACAATAGCCGGCGCTGACATCTCCTATGCAAGAAACAGCAACCTCTTTTTTGCGGCCGTTGTTATCCTTGATTTTCCTACGATGGCAATTATCGAGCAGACGTCATCCAGCGGAACGGTCGACTTTCCCTATATCCCCGGCTTGCTTACATTCAGAGAAGGACCTATACTTCTGGAAGCCTTCCGAAAGGTAAGCCTCGCCCCTGACGTTATCATCTTCGACGGGCATGGAATCTCTCATCCGAGGGGTATTGGCCTGGCGTCCCATATGGGACTGTTTCTCAACATACCAGCCATAGGCTGCGCGAAGACAAGACTGGTCGGATCATACGATGAAGCAGGAAATGAACCGGGCGATTTTTCTCCCCTTGTGTACAATGGCGAAACAAGGGGCGCCGTTCTCCGGACAAAAAGAAATGTGAACCCGGTCTTCGTATCACAGGGACATAAAGTAGGGTTTGAAAGGGCTATAGACATAATCCTCTCAAGCTGCAGAGGCTACCGGCTGCCCGAACCCACAAGAAAGGCACACCTGGCTGTTAACGAGATACGGCTAAAACACATCCATCACCAAGCACACACCGGTATATGATAATCCCTGTTCGAGAGATGATGGATTCTTGTCTCTGTCAGTCCCTGCTGAAGCGAACATTATAGATCCAGCTTTCCGCCTCGCTTTTCGTGTTCTGGGAATTGATGTAGAAGGTAACTCCTTCAATATCTCGTGGCTGCCCGCCATCAATATCCGGAAACAGTTTTTCGTAATCGTCTTTCAGATTTCTTTTTTCACTACACCACGTATTCAACGCGTCCTCTTTATTCCTAAGGACGACATACCGTACCTTGTCCAAAAAGGGTTGCTGACTTGTGACGACGGTATCTTTCGGACATTCCACCCCCCAGATGTATCCTATGACAGGGGTATTCAGTTTCGCAGGCCACCCGGTGGGTTTGAAGGCAACATATACCTGGATAGACTGATCATCGGTGTCGGCATTCCTGACATCCGCCCCAACGGGCAACGTGGCGACCTTCCATTCCCAATTCAGAAAGGGATATTCTTTTATTGTAACAGCCATCTCTTTTTGTATTCCAAAAGAAGATTTGCTGTTGCTTTTCATGTGCAGTGCGTATCTATTGTCTATGCTTTCAAGAACAAGGTTCGGAACCCCCTTTTTATCAACCAGTTCCCAACCTGATGGGGCGCCCTTGTCCATCTTTTCCGAATCAAATCCGGCGACGGTCAGGCTGCTGTCCTCACCGGCTATAACCGCTCCCGACAGAGTAATGACA
>JAFGQD010000132.1 GCA_016935875.1 Deltaproteobacteria bacterium | reverse complement strand
GTGAACATGAGCAATCAATACATCGAAAAGGCGACGGAGGTTCTCCGCCGGGGGAAGTGAGATTACGATTATCATAAGGGACGGTTAAAAAAAGAGAGTGACTGTCTCAGGGGACGGTCACTCTCTTTGGGTAAAAGGGATATATTCCTCAGATCACCGCTTCGGTTTCAGCTTTGGTACTTTTCCATATGCAGTTTCCGTACATCCCGCCGTAAAATTTTGCCGACGGCGCTTTTGGGAAGTTCATCGATGAACTCGATCCCTTTGGGCACTTTATACGCACCAAGATTTTCCTTGCAAAACCGGATGATCTCTTCCTCCGTCGCTGATTCACCCTCTTTGAGAACAACATATGCCTTGACCGTTTCGCCGCGGTACTCGTCAGGGACGCCTATGGTACAGGCCTCCAGCACCTTGGGGTGATTGTACAGAAGATTATCAATTTCCGTAGGATAAATGTTGTAGCCGCCGGCAATGATCAAATCCTTTATGCGATCGACAATCTTCAGATATCCCTCTTCATCCATCACTCCAACGTCACCCGTGTGTAGCCACCCGCCTCTGAGAGTCTCTTCCGTTTCCGCCGGTTTCTTGTAGTAGCCCTTCATAACCTGGGGCCCTTTAAAACAGATCTCGCCGCTTTCTCCCAGGGGTACATCATTGTCCTTATCGTCGACCAGTCTGATATCGGTATTGCATACGGGGATGCCCACGGTACCCACCTTGATCTTGCCTCCCCAGGGCGTCACCGTCGCCACAGGGCTCGTTTCGGTCTGCCCGTATATCTCGAGGATGGTCGATCCCGTCAATTCCTTCAGTTGCCTGATGATCTCGACGGGCAGGGGAGCCGCTCCGGAGAAGAAACCCTTGATAAAGGTTACGTCGGTATTTTTAAATGTCGGCTCTTTTAACATCCCCACATATATGGTGGGAACACCACCTATATAGCTGGGTTTGTATTTCCTGATCATCTCGGCCAGTGTCTTCGGATCGGGCCGGGGAATCAGTATGTTTGTCAGACCAGTCCACACGCACAGATTCTGACAGAGATATCCCGCCGTGTGAAAGACGGGGAAGATATAGAGAAGGCTGTCCCGACCGTCCTGAAGGTCATGAATCCAGTATCGCAACTGCTGAACATTGCTGGAACAGTTGGCGTGGGTCAGCATGACCCCCTTGCTGACGCCGGTCGTCCCTCCCGTATAGACAAGGGCGGCCAGGTCGTCCCACTGAGCCTGAATCTTAACGGGAGTAGCGGGATATTTTCTGATGAGGTCCATGAACTGATACACGCCCTGTCGGGGCTCCACCTTCCTGTACATCTTTTTTTTCACGAAGGGGTACAACTGTTTCGCCGGGAAGGGAAGGAAATCGTTGATGTGGCAGGTAATAATTCTTTTAACCCCCGTCTTGCCTTTCAGCAACAGCGCCCGTGGTAACAGGAGATCGAGGGTGATCAGCGTTGTTGAATCGGAATCGTTGAGCTGATATTCAAGTTCCCGTTCCGTGTACAGGGGATTGTTCATGACGGTAACGCCGCCTATTTTGTAAGTTGCATAGTTTGCAATCACCATCTGGGGGATATTAGGAAGCAGCATGGACACCATGTCTCCCTTTTTCACGCCGAGATCGATGAGCGCATTGGCAAACCGGTCAACCAGAGAGTTAAACTCTTTAAAGGAGATTTTTTTGCCCAAAAAGTTCAGAGTGTACACTGATGGAAAACGCCTCGCATTCTTTTCAAGAACTTCGGGCATGGTAATTTTCTCAATGTCAAGCTCAGTGGGAACACCGGAAACATACGATTTGTGCCAGAATCGTTCAAATGCCATAGCTACCCCTTTTCTTTTTTATTATTTATCTGATTTGTGATCAGACATGGTTTTTCTGTAGCGAAGAAACACTGCCGAAGTCTGTGTTAACAGACATTGCGTCACGATTGCTTTTCCAGCTCCATTTGCCGCAGTTCTTTTCTCAGTATTTTGCCGATGACCGATTTCGGCAGTTCATCGACAAATTCATAGATCTTGGGTACTTTAAAGGCGGCAAGCCGTTCGCGGCAGAATGCATCCATCTCTTGAGAGGTCACATTCTCGCCCGGTTTCGGAACAATAAAGGCCTTGACCGTTTCGCCCCGGTATTCATGGGGAACTCCGATGACGCAGGCCTCCAGAACTTTGGGGTGTCCAAAGAGGACTTCGTCTATTTCTCTGGGATAGATATTGTAGCCGCCGGCGATAATCATATCCTTCGTTCGATCCACGATATACAGAAAGCCGTCCTCGTCCAGTCTCCCGATATCGCCGGTGTGAAACCACCCATCTCTCAAAGAGGCATCTGTTTCCTCGGGCATGTTGAAATAACCGGCGCACATCTGGGGTCCCCTGAAGACGATCTCACCCTCTTCACCGACGGGCAATTCCTTCTCACCTGTTTCTATGTCGACAATCTTCATATCCGTATTCGGCAGAGCCACCCCGACACTGCCTGGCTTGTGCACGCCTCGCCAGGGAGTCATATGGGTAATGCCCGTTGATTCGGTCATGCCGTATCCCTCGATGACGCCTATCTTCTCGCCCGAAGCGGCTTTGAGCGCCTGGATCGTTTCCACCGGCAGTGGAGCGGCACCGGAGAAGAAGGCCTTGATGAAGGACAGATCGGCCGTTTTAAACGTGGGAAGATTCAGGATACCGGTATAGATCGTGGGAACGGCAAGGAAGATAGAGGGTTTGTATTTCAAGGCCATGTCGAGGGCTATATCCGGGTCGGGTCTCGGAACGAGGATTATTTCCCATGCCCTGTAGAGGCATACGCACATGACGAGGAGGAACCCTGCCATGTGAAAGAAGGGAAAGAGGGCTATTTCGCTTTCCTTTCCCTCTTCCATATCGAAGAGCCAGGCCCCCACTATCTGTACAATCGATGATATGTTTTCGTGCGATACGATGGCGCCCTTCGATACCCCCGTTGTGCCTCCCGTATAGGGAATGATAGCGAGGTCATCGAGAGCGGGATGCGTCACCGGGACCGTATCGGCGGTCTGTTTCATCAGATCCAGGAACTGATAATATCCGGGGCTTTTCTTGTAGGATGCATACATGCCCTTTTTGAGGATCGGAAATATCTGTTTTGTCGGGAAGGGAAGATAATCGTTGATGTGGCAGGTGATGATCGATTTC
>JAFGQD010000131.1 GCA_016935875.1 Deltaproteobacteria bacterium | reverse complement strand
TTCCCGCACTGTCGGCAGTAAAATACCGTAATGGGGACCCCCCACGAGCGCTGTCTCGATATGCACCAATCGGGCCTGTTTTCTATCATGCCGTATATTCGATCGCGTCCCCATGAAGGAAACCAGTTCACACTGTCTATGGCCGCCAGTGCCTTCTCACGCAGGCCATTGTTCTCCATCGAAATAAACCACTGCTCCGTCGACCTGAAGATAATGGGGTTCTTGCACCTCCAGCAGTGCGGATACTGGTGCTGTATATTCATAGTACCCAGAAGAGCCCCCACTTCTTTCAGTTTCTCATTCACCGCGTCATTTGCGTCAAACACAAACTGACCGGCGAAAAAGTCCACATCGGGAGTAAACCTGCCGTCATCATCAACCGGCGCATAGACATCCAGTCCATATTCAAGGCCGATCTCATAGTCTTCCTGGCCATGACCGGGAGCGATATGGACACATCCCGTCCCGGCTTCCAGTGTCACAAAGGGCGCAACTATCAGTACGCTTTCACGATCGATAAAGGGATGCTTGCATTTTAATCCCTCTAAAGCGCTGCCTTTAAATTCATCCAGAACTTCATATTCCTTTCCCCTGAAGCCAAAGGCATCCAGACAGTAATCCTGCAGATCCTTCGCAAAGATTAGTACCTCTTCATCCACCTTGAGCGCCACATAGTCAAAATCTTCATGCAGAGCGATGGCGAGATTGGCGGGAATCGTCCAGGGCGTAGTCGTCCAGATGACTACGCTGACCTTCTCGCCCGAAAGTGTGGGGAGTACGCCGGATATATCAGACGTCATCGGAAATTTTACATATATGGAAGGTGTCGTATGGTCAGCATATTCCACCTCCGCCTCGGCGAGGGCTGTCTTACATGAAGCGCACCAGTAGACCGGTTTCTTTCCCTTGTAAACATCACCACTGAGGAGAAGCTTTCCGAATTCCGCGATAGTGGTCGCCTCATAGTCGTAATCCATAGTCACATACGGATTATTCCACTCGCCAAACACGCCAAACCTCTTGAATTGTTTTCTCTGAATGTCAAGATACCTGCCAGCGTAAGTACGGCAGAGTCTTCTCTTCTCCGCCTGCGGCATGGTGTGCTGTTTCTCGCCCAGTTCCTTGTCAACCTGATGCTCTATGGGAAGGCCGTGGCAGTCCCATCCCGGAACATATACACAGTCAAAACCAACCATGTTTTTTGATTTTATGACAATGTCCTTGATTATTTTATTTAGTGCCGTTCCGAGATGGATATCTCCATTAGCGTAGGGAGGGCCGTCATGAAGAATGTATCTTTTCCGCCCCTTTGATACGGATCTTATTTTTCCATAGATGTCCATTTCTTCCCATTCTTCAAGCATCTCCGGTTCCTTCCGGGCCAGATTAGCCTTCATTGAAAAGCTGGTTTTCGGCAGATTCAGTGTGTCTTTGTAATCCATTTCTATCCCCTGATTATATATTCATAAATTTATTGACCCACCCTAATATCACAATGTGCCGTGAACAAGCAACTCTTTAACCCGAGAATGCTCAATTAATCTGGGCTCTATTCTTTCATTACATGGAGGCATTTTTTTAAACGGGGAACATTTGAAACTGTATTTAATTTCTCTGATCCGACGGATTTTCCTCATCGTCCTCTTCGTACTCTTTCAGGCGGTCTCTCCTCCGCCTCAGCAGATTTACGGATCCCACTACCGCGAGCAGGAGAGCCGCAAGAAAAAAGAGAATCTGATAGAAATAGGCGTTGAGAAGTAGAAGCCAGGAAATCTTTTGTTTCAGGTGCTTGTGCCACCCGGCTTCCAGTTCGTCCAGAGAAATGAAAAGGTTGCTTGAAAGGGCGGTATCGAGATCCTTACCATCTTCCATATCATACAGAATACGGAGCATTATCCCGGTCCCGTATTCCTTGATTATGTACTCGACAATGCTCTTGCTTTCCTCATACGCGAGCTGAAGCGCGTTTTTGTTCTGGGGGAAGTAGTGGCGTAATTCTTCCAGACGAATATAGCGATGTGTAAAAACAGCTCTGTTGAGAATGAATCGGTCACTCTTCATAATTATTTCCGCCAGCCCGTCGCTGGTCCATTGCGCAATGCCCTCGTTCAGCCATCGCGGCAGGTTATCATCTTTAATGTGCTGATGGAGAATCAGGTGGCATAGCTCATGCTTTAATGTTGCCCGCAGGGTAAATGGCCGGATCATCCGGGAGTAATCGATGATAATAAGTTTTTTTTGTGGTACGGCCATGGCGACAAAAAGGTTGCTTCCAATCATCTTTTCAAATTTGTCACGATCTTTGATCAGAAAAACAGTGGGCCTGTATCCCAACTCCCAGCCTAACATTTCTTCGAGTTCTCCTTGAACCTCTGGATATATCGATATAATTTCCCGTGCTGAGGCTTCAAGCGGCTTTGCGAAAAAAACCGTAACCCTTTGTGCCTCGATCTTTCCGATGTTTTCTTCAGGAAAACAACTGTGGGGACATACGCAATGAAGAGCGAGAAGGATCAGCATGATTAAAGATATCGGACATCTCATATCGTATTCTCCAGCCGTAGAAGGACGGTGTTTCGTTCGATCGAAGTCCTGATCAGCAATAGAAATAGTTGTTTCAAAACCTTTTATGGTACATACTATGAGCCGGATATTGAATTGAACAGCGAGCGTATTCCCCGCAGCTTGCGGTGGGGAATGCGAGCGAATAAAAAATAAACATCTTCCTTAACAATTGAAGATTCCCCGCAACGTGTTGCGGGGAGCTTCAAAAAATATTTGCATACCCACATGAAAAACTGTTATTTTACAATAGCGGTTATTTTCTGAGAATGAATATAACCGGTCGTTATAGTCATATCAATCAATTTATCTTTTCTTCTTCAAGGATCAAAAACAACGGAGGGACGCAGATAGCTTTCATTCCAAAACTGAAGGAGGTATCGATCATGGCTAAAATAGGTGAAGCAGTGAGAGAAGTGGTACGAACCGAGATTGTAATAGACGAATTTAGGATGAGGGGCAAGGGGATGTCCCTCGACGATTTGAAAAAGATCAAGAAAGGATTACATAAACTACACACCCTCGAATTAATGGCACAGACTATCTATAGGTTTCAAATCGGCGGGAGCGATGCGGAACTTGACCGTCATCTCATTGTCGCGATGTGTAATGAGATGTCCCACTATCAGGATTTTCAGGTAAAGCTTTACGAGTATGGTTGGAGTCCAAGTTGTATACGATGGATGTACTGGATTGTCGGTTTCTGTTTTGGGTTATTCTCGAAAATATTTGGGAAAAAAATGATACTGAGGACGGGTATCTGGACTGAAAGTCTGGCAGTCAAGGGGTTTGGCGAACTCCTCGAGGAGGTAAACTGGGATGATGAAACCTGCAAGATCATAGAAAAAAATTGGGCTGATGAAAAAGTACATGTTGCGCGATGGAAATATCTTCTTCAGGCATACAAGTGATTATGAACTCTGAAAATGTACTGTGGGGGTATGGTGGATTTCCCGTAACCGTATCCCATTGACTCATGATATCGTCTTTCTTATACGTTCTTCATGAAAAATGAAATTCATATCAGACAGACTCGAAAATCTAATGAACGGAGATTACTATGAAGATGCGCCTCGTTTTCCTGATATGCGCCCTGATGATTGTGTTTTCAGGCGCCGTCAGCCTGTGTATGGCCGACGCACCCGAACCTTACGAGAAAAAGAAGCAGACCGTACTCAAGAAATACGTGACCGCACAGGAGGCGTATGTTCGATGGCACCAGGAACCCGACGCGATCCATATCATCGACTGTCGGACACCCGAGGAATATGCCTATGTAGGACATGCGCCCATGGCCCGGAACATTCCGTCCAAGCTCGGTGAGTGGGATACAATGCAGGGGAAGATGGTGACTCGCGACAATCCACACTTCGAGAAGATAATCCAAGAGCGGTTTAAAAAGACAGACATCCTGATAGTAATGTGCCGGTCCGGGTCGCGGAGCTCCGAATCCGTGAATCGACTCGCCGCTATCGGGTTTCAGAACGTCTATACGATCATCGATGGCTTCGAGGGTGACATGGTCAAAGACAGGCAGAGCGCATATAAGGGTAAACGCATGCGCAACGGATGGAAGAACGCTCTGGCCCCCTGGACATACGAATCGGAACCGGATCTCGTCTACACCCTGCCGGTTCCGGCGGAGTGAGTCGGTTTATCCGGCGTCGGCAGAGGATAACGAACGAAAACGCCCAGGATTGATGTGTCGATGATTGAAGGCCTTGTTGCAAGATGAGCATCTTCGTCCCATCTTTTGCTTCGGATTTTTTCTTTGACGAATAGAACGATCATTTCACTTCTCACCTGCTTCTTCATACCCGAGAGTGATATTATAGGCCGCCTTGTCAAAAAACAGGTTTACGCGCCATATAAACTCCATCACCGAATACATGGCATATTGTCTGCTCCAGACACCGCCCCGTGCCAGCACATGGGTGAGAATATGTTTCCTGGTCAGACTCAGGGCACTCAGAACTTCCGATAACTTGAAGCCCTCTTCTCGGCGCTTGCGGCCCACCCCGAGATAATAGTCCCACGCCGTCGACATGGCTTCGGTGGGATTGAGCAGCCATTGACCAAACTGTGAAAACACCTTATAGGCGTGGGGGTAAATATCATCATGGTCAAAACGAGCATAACTGGTGGTGGTGGGGTTCTGCATCACATCGGCGATCCAGTTCTCGGTGAGTATATGGGCATCTCTGGTAATGATTTCAGACAGGGCGTCCGAGGGAACCGACGGGTCGGGTTTACGTTCTTTATCCAAGCGTTTGAAGGAATCCTGCACCTTCCATAAACCCTGGTAATAATCCCGATACCGTTTGATTGCTTTGACATTGGGTGGAAAAGCCAGATCAAGAGAGCCCGTGATGGGCCAGTAGCGGGCATCACGGGCGTCGTCTCCGGCAACCACCTCACCATCGATCCTTTGAACCTCGAACGTGATCCAGATCAGGTCGCCATAGAATTCGTTCCGGTAGGACACCGTATCCAGCAGACGTACCACTTTACCGGTCAGTCCGGTCTCTTCATGCAGTTCACGCAGTACCGCTTCCTCGATTGATTCATCTATTTCCACAAAACCTGATGGCAGGCACCAGCGTGCCCGCTGAGGTTCCCGGTCGCGTAAGACCAGTAATACTTCCCGATTTTTATTGACTACCACTGATGATACGACCGGGAGTGGATTATAATAGAAAACGATATCGCAGGTGGAACAATATTCACGGTTAATACCATCCACTTTTTTAGAGCCGATGGCCTCCCCGCAGCGGACACAATAATTACGTTTTTCTGACATCAGGTACATCCCCCTTAACAGGCTGGCGGCAGCGGAATATGCAGTCGTCTTTGTTCAGTCGATAGACTCCCGACACCTGTGATCCTTGCCGGATACGTTTGAATAGTATTTCCTTGAACCGGGTCAGATCAGCATCGGTTTCCGATTGATTCGTCTGTACCAACATCGGTAATTTAAAATCAAGATAGATAAAGAAGCGATCCAGCTCCCCGGGCGAAAATGATAACTGGTTTGGATAATCAATATATTCTACAGTCTTAAAATGGGATGTCAGGAAACTGCTTCCATTTTCATCGTTAAAATCACTGATCAGTTGCTCGTGGTTAAGCCGGGCCTGACCGGCAATAGCTGAGTTTGACAGCGCCAGAATGATATCCTGAACCAGTTCTTTCAGAAAATGCCGGGTGTGATTGATTATTACCACCTGTCCGTCAGGGGCTAAAATCCGGGCCAGGTCAGGAATGATTGTACTGAAGAAATTAAGAGAATAAGCGATGATTATCAATTCGTAGGAATTGTCCGCTATTTCTTCGATCTGGTCGGCGGGTCCGGCGATAAAATCGGCCTCTGGATCGATCTTGCGAGCCGTATCAAGAAATGGCTGCCTGTTTTCCGTGAGCAGGTCCAGACCGGTACACCTTGAGCCGGCCGGAACGAGCTGTTTCAGATGACCGGTGAACCGTCCATAGCCGCAACCGATATCCAGAATCCTGATCGGTTGGTTAAAATCCAGACCTTTCAGCGCCATCTCATATACATCGGATCGATTATCCGAAAACTTCCTGATGATATCACCAACCAGACGGTGTCGCTGTACGTGACCAAAGGTATGTTTGAACAGTGTATCCGGATGAGTTGTCATGTTGTCCTCCCGCTCATCTGTCAGTACGCTTGAAGGAAATGTTTTGAGAGTGCTGATCACGGGTCCATCTCCAGCTAAACCGTTGATCAGTCGAGAAGCATTTTGTTGTCCGTTGACCGCGATTCATTCGTGCTGATTACATAGATTGCCGGTTCACTCTTGACCGGGCAGAACATTTCACAGGTGCCGCAGCCCACACAGAGGGTAATATCAACCTTCGGCTGTTTTATCATCAAGTCTTTTCCGTCTCGATCCCTGACCGGCACCTGTTCCAGCCATATAGACTTCTTTGGTGTCGGGCATACTTCTTCACAAACGAGACACGGCGTACCGGAAGCATAGGGAAGACACCTCCCCTTGTCAATCATCGCAACACCGATCTTTGTTTTTTCTTTTTCTTCCAAAGTGAGCTGTCTGATTGCTCCGGTGGGACATACCTGTCCGCAGAGGGTACAGCGATATTCACAGTATCCGATCAGGGGCACAAGTTTGGGTGTCCATATGCCTTCCATCCCCGCATCGAAAAGAGTCGGTTGGAGACCGTTTGTGATACAGACTTTCATACATTCGCCGCACCGGACACACTTCTGTAGAAATTCTCTTTCGTCAAGCGAACCGGGGGGTCTGATCAGCTTTCGGTTAAAATATCCGGACCCTGAGAGGGGCCTGATTCGTAAAAACGGTACGGTAAGGATACCCGCAACAAACGAAGTGATGACATTTCTCCTTCCCAGATTCAGGGATACCTCTTCTGCTTTGCCGGTAAACCCGAAATTCACCGCATTGTGGGGGCACAGATCATCACAATCCATGCAGTAGAGGCATTCCGGGCCTCTCCAGGTCCCAGCCGTATCGACAACGGCACCGCCCGAGCACGTGGTTTCACAAACACCGCACGATGTGCATCCCTCACTGACCGATCGTTTCAATAACGAATACCGGGAAAGAATACCCAAGAGCGCGCCAAGCGGGCAGAGGTATTTGCACCAGAATCTTCGCTCGATAAGATTAAGACCCAGGATTAGTATAAACAGAACGCCGATGAACATGCCCTGGAAGAAATATGGCTGGTTAAACGAGAGAAACGTCTTTTTGGCAATGGTATAAAAAAATTCAGAAACAGCAACGACACCGGGCAGGTGCATGTCGTAGATCGTATTGAAGAAAGATATGGTGATATAGTTGACCAGTGGATAGATGCTCAGAGAAAGGGAGCGAATCAACAGAGAGATAGGGTCCATGATGCCCGCAAGCTGCGCGGTGAAAAGAGAAGATGCGAGGATGACCAGAAGAATGTAGTATTTAATCCGGTACCAGTTGTGACGAACGGTTGCGGGAGGTTTCTTCCTGAGAGAACCGACCATGGTGTTCAGCGTGCCCAGGGGGCA
>JAFGQD010000130.1 GCA_016935875.1 Deltaproteobacteria bacterium | reverse complement strand
GGGTGGATGTGCAGGAAATCCGCTTGATATCGGCGGCTGGAAACTTGAGGAGAGTCGAGTCCAGCCAGGTTGTCGGGGCTTTGCGCACGGTGGCGAATCTCTCATCTACCAGATAGACAGTGGATTCATTGCCGAGTCTCACGTATCTGCCCGGAATGTCGGGTTTTTTGTTATTCAAGTTTCGCTGCTGATCCAGGAGAATACTGACCAGGATTTTCTGCTTGTCATCTTTGAGCAGCAGACGTATTCCCTTCTCAGTATCAGTGGCCGCAGGGTCCTCCGGGTCTTTCAAGGCAAGGCGTCGAAGAGTCTCGTCCGAACCGGCAAACTGTCTGCCCACCTTGACTTCTTTGAGCGTGCGGACGAGATTGGCGATCTTGCCGAAGTCGGCGGGGTAAGAGAAACGCTCCTCCACTACCCAGCCTCCCTCTTTTTTCACCAGAGAGGCGGTATTGTTGGCGGATATCACGGTCAAAGAGGCGACTTCGTTGACGGGGAATTGATCAAACAGTCTACTTCCCTGAACTTTGGCTACATCTGGCGACCACCCACGATGGAGGATCATAAGGGTCGCTAACACTCCCAGTACGAGCAGTAGAATGGTCAGGGTTCTCATTTTCATGACTTCTTCATCCTTCGCTTCCGATAGAGGGCAAAGACCAGTCCGGCCAAGGACACACACAAAGGTATCAGAAAAATGTTGATGGCCTTGAGCGTGGTACCCAGGGTTTCGATATCGGACCGCAAGTTTTTACGCACCTGCTTGAGCTCGCCGTCTATCGTGCGCTTTTGTTCTCTGAATCGCTCTATCTCTGCTATCTGCTCCGGACTGAGGATCAGTTTTTGGGAACTATCCTTTTGCATCTCAAGTTCACGTAATTTCCGGTTGCCTTCCTCGGCCCGTTTAGCCAGGGTCTGCTCTTTGAGAGACCAGCGGTCCCGAGCCTTCTTCTGCAACGCCAGGACCTTGGTAAAGGGCCGCTGGAACTTGCCTCGAGAGCGGATGGCCGTCATATCCTCGCTTCCCGTGAGGTTCTCGCAGGCATTGGCGACGAAGTTGAAGTTGTCGTTGAACATCCTTGAGACCTGCTGTCCCATATAACCGTTCGTGGACAGGAAAAACCTGTCGGAAAGCATGTCGACGTCAGCAATTATGATAATAGTCGATGTCTTTACCCCGACGGCAAGATGTTTATCCTTGATCTGATCTTTTTCGTCGGCTGGTGACCTCTCATCTGATGGAGAGCCATCGGGAAATGCACTCTTGAAGGCACCGCGCACTTGAACAACCAGATTGAACCGCTCCCCCGTTGGGGCAAATTTCTTTCGTATGATGGCCGTTCCGGAATTCATATCAATAATTGGTATCAGAGCTGCATCGCCTCCGGACTGCACCAGGGGTGTGAACTCATACGGACTGCCTGAGCTCTTTTTCAGATTTCCCGCCGTGCCGAAGAGCAAGGTCTCCAACTGGGAAGTCACCTTGCTCTGCTGGTTGAAGAGATCCCTCCGGGCGGTAACCAGCAACGGGTCTTCGTCAATCATGTTTCCCTTTCGAACCTTGGTCCCGTGGCCGAAATCGGCCACCACCTTATAAACATCCATGGAGACTCCCCATGTATCAAAAATCGTGGGAAGGTTCGAAATAGGAGGGCTCATGGGCTTGGACTCTTCGAAGGCGCCGGCGTCTACGATAGAGTTCTGATCCACGAAGACCATCATGTTTCGGCCGGAAAGCACATACTGATCGACGGCGTACTGCAGCTTCGGGGCAATCTCCTTCGGGTGAATGATAAGCAGCAGATCGATTTCGGGATCGACCAGTTTCACATCAGGATCGATCTCACGGACCTCGTAGGTTTTCTGCAACTCCGAGACAAAAAACCACGGCTTTGGAGGCTGTCCAGCCTTAAATTCGCCGAATACAGGCAGGCTTGAAATGATTCCCAGCACTTTTTTCTTCGTGGACTGCAGGGAATGGATGGTCCTAGTGATGTCGTATTCCAGGAGTTCCCCCCGGCCGGGATTCAGGAAGGCTATTTTTTCTTCCCTGTCCGCAGCCATAAAAACCAGTCCGCAGTAGATAGTTCCTCCGGTGGCATTTTGGAGTCCCTGTAACCCGTACTTCTGGGCCCACTCCTCTTCATCGGAGTCAACCCTTGGGTCGTATTCCTCCACCGTCAGCCGCCCCTTGGCAGCATATTCATATTCGGTCAGAAAGTCCCGGACCTGCTTGGCATATATTCTCAGGTTCTGAGGGAAGTTTCTGTCGCTCCGGTTCCAGAAGAACTTGACCGTGACAGGTTCGATCACCTGCGAAAGTATGTTTTTCGATCCCTGCGAAAGAGAGTAGATGCTATCCTCCGTGGTGTCCAGGCGGAGGTTGGTGTATGAAAAAATCACATTCACCAGAATGAGGATCACAAATAGTATCGCAAGTCCCGTTGTGGATACCAGAATCTCTTTGAAGCCGTGTCCTGTTTTACGTACCATGTATAATCGTCTCCTTCACGAAGTCCTGCGGTTCTGCAGAATAACCCCGTTGGCGAAAAGCATAAAGAAGATCATCGATGCGAAGTACAGCAGATCGCGCAGATCAACAATCCCTCGTTCCATGGAGGCTGAATGGGGAACGAAGCTGAAACCGGCCACCACCTCCACCAACCAGATGGGCGCCCAAGTTGAAATAGAATTGATGACCGGGGGCCAGCCGACCAGCACCACAACCAGACAGATTACCACCGACAAAATAAAACTGATCACCTGATTGCGCGTAAGTGACGAAGTCATGCTCCCAATGCTCAGATAGGCGCCGGCAAGGAGAGCACTTCCCAGATAACCGCTGAAGATGACGCCCAGATCCGGGTCTCCCAGATAACTGACGGTCAGCACCAGGGGAAAGGTTAACAGGAGCGCTATGATGATGAATAGCCAGGCGGCAAGAAATTTTCCGAGGACCAGCTCGGTGAGCGTTGTCGGAAGGGTGAGGAGCAGTTCCAACGTCCCGGTGCGTCGCTCCTCGGCCCACAGCCGCATGGACACGGCGGGTATCAGAAAAAGATATGTCCACGGGAGCCACTGGAAAAAGGCGCGGAGATCTGCCTGGCCGAGCTCATAAAAACCGCTCACTACAAAGGTGAAAAAACCGCACAATACCAGAAAAATGACGATAAAGACGTATGCAAGGGGAGAACCAAAGTACCCCCCGAGTTCCCTCTTGATAACCCCTTTGGTATTCCGTAAAAATCTGTTCATATCTGTACCTCTGCATCAGTCGATGTGGTTACACCTCGAAAGAATTCATCCAAACGCCCCTCCGCAACCTGAAAGGAATGCACCTGAGCTCCTTTCCCCTGCAGGTAACTGATTATCCCGGCCACCGGAGGGTTTTTCGGGTCCCTCGGATAGACTGACACCCGAAGTACGCCGTCTGCCGCGAGCGGATCGACGCGCTCCACACCTGCCACCTGATCGAGATCCGCCAGCAACCCGGATGAGAGATCACCAGGTATCGAAAAGTGGACGACTCCATGATCCGGAGCTTGCAGTTTGAGCTTCTCGGGGGTGTTGTCGGCGACGATCTTGCCGTTGGCAATGATCACGACCCGGGTGCAGATGGCCTCCACCTCCTCGAGGATATGGGTGGAGAGGATGATTGTCTTATCCCTTCCCATTTCTCGTATCATAGAGCGTACTTCGTGCTTCTGGTTGGGGTCCAGGCCATCGGTTGGCTCGTCCATGATCAGGAACTTCGGGTCGTGAAGGATGCTCTGGGCGAAGCAGACCCGTTGCTTAAACCCTTTGGAAAGCGTACTGATCACCTGGAAGCGGACCTCCGGCAGAAAACAGCGCTCGATGACTTTGCCGACCCGGCGTCGCTTCTCGCCCCCTGAAAACCCGCGGATTTCGGCGACGAATTCCAGAAAACCTGTGACGGTCATATCGGGGTAAGCCGGTGCGTTCTCCGGGAGGTAGCCGATTTCACTTCGAGCAGCCAGTGAGGACTTCAGGATGTCATTGCCGCCGATGACGGCTGTTCCTGCTGTCGGCGGCAGAAAACCGGTCAACATTCGGATGGTCGTCGACTTCCCCGCCGCATTGGGACCAAGGAAACCGAGGACTTCCCCGCGCTCGACGGTGAAAGATACGTTGTCCACCGCGACCCTCGACCCGAAATGCTTGGTGAGATTCCGTGCTTCTATCATGGACACTCCTTATACCTCTTAACGATTGGTTGGCAATATTGAATTGAACAGTGAACGTATTCCCCGCAACTTGTTTCGTGGAGCTTCAATTGATTGATAAAAGAAATTTCTAAGGCTGGGATTTATATGGAAAACGATCTTGTGTGTCAAGACGTTTTTTAAAAGAGTTTTTGTATAGAAAGGTAGAAGAACCGACCACTCTCCACGCATCCACCTGTTAAGCGATCAGTATTCTTGTCTTGTTGACTGGTATATCAGCATTACTCATGCAGGTTCCATTCAACCCATCGGTGGAAATTATTCTCAACCGGATATCATTCCATACAGTTCAGGTCGGCGGTGCTGTGTAAAATTTTGCATCTCATCGGATCTGATGGTTTTCAGATCTCCTCCCTTTAGTTCTTCAATAATCATTTTTTCCCCATTGCCTGTGTATTGGCAACGGATTTTTCCCGAAGGATCAAGGATCAGTATCACACCGGGAAAGGAGAGTCCCGCGCCGTTTTTCCCTGCCTGATTACAGGCCACGACAAACACGCTGTTGTCAAAAGCTCTGGCCGGAAGAGTTCTCAGCCAGCTGTTCTTCTTTTCATCCGGTTTTTTGTTGGGTGAAGCGTACGGAAAGAAGATAATGTCCGCACCCTGAAGAGACAGTATGGTACTCAATTCAGGAAAATGACTTTCGTAACAGAGTTGAATCCCGAATGTGATCGTATCACAGGTAAAAGACTGTACCTCCTGCCCGGGTTGGCAGACATTTTTTTCCAAAGGAGAGAGATGTGTCTTTCGATAAACGCCGATGATTCCTGATGGGCCGGTTACTATCTGACTTATATAAGGGGCTCCGGCATTGCTCCTTTCAAGCATGCCGGCCAGTACAACGAGCCCGTTTTCCTTCGCGATCTTAATCAGATGATCACTTATGGGACCGGGCACAGGCTCCGCGTAGGGCTGTAAATCTTCTCTGATACTGTAACCGGTAATTGATAACTCCGGAAAGCATATCATGCGGGCTCCTTTGAAAGCGGCCATTCGAGCAAAGGAGTCCATTCTTTGCATATTTTTTTCGATGCGGCCAAATTCTGACCGCATGCATATCACGGCTACCTTAAAATCCCTCATCTTCAGCTACTCTCTGTGCACACGGATTATGAGAAGGGTTATTTTCCTCGTACTTTACTGTACCAGCAGCAAAAATCGTACATGGCCCTGTACTTTTCTTCAGCCTTGAGAAGACCCTTGCATATATCTTTAGCGGATCTCAGGTATTCGGCACTGCAATCCTTGGAATCACAATCCAGCAGGAATCTCCCGCACATGAGAGATGCCGCCTGCTCAACTTTTTGATCTCTCAGGTCAATAGGGTCCTTCGGTTCCTGGAATGGATCCCAGTTCTCGTAACCGGTCTTTCGTAATATTCTTTCTCTGCGCCGGGGAGACATGCCGTCGAAAATGGCTTTTTTCTGCATTTCTCCCTTCTCGTCCAAATTGTCCTTCATATCTCTTTGCCTTTTCTTAAACAGTGTAAGGAACAATACCGCATATGCATAATCTTCTGACAGGGCGACCCCAACCCACCTGCGAGCCTGAGCGGTGGTGTAAGGTATCGTGTGTACATGTATAAAGAAAGGTTTAGAAAAAAAGACACTTTTCCTCAAAAAAAGGATTTATCAAAATAATCTGAATAGAAAGGAAAAAGTGCCATAAATCGAATGTAAGTGTACCTGAACTTGTAGCAGTATTCAAGGAGATTCAGGAACAGCCTGAACAGATCTTTGAGATGATTTAAGTGGTTAGTTCGTGGTGAACAGGATCGAATGAAGTCGTGAATCCGTGAACAACATCAACCTTGACGTTTTGCGTAATCGGGGATATAAAAAGAAAATACCGACTATTTCAGGGGGAATATCAAATGAACCGGAAATTGACTGTCTTTTTTGCCGCAGCGTGTCTCTTGCTTTCATATGGTTGCGCCCAGGTGGATAAACAGATGAATGAATTGCGTAATGGACTGCAGCCGAAGAGGGAAATAACGGATAACATCTTTTATTTGTCATCACCCGAAATAAAGCTGAAAATAAGCAGCGATCTGAGATTCATAGGCAAGGTTAAGGGAGATAACCCGGTGAAGCAGGAAGTGGCTAGTCGTGTGAAGGATCCTCTTGAGAACAGCCTCCAGAGCACGTCCTATATCTTCGGACAGACCGGCAATGGCAACATCTTCAAACGGGGAATCATAATAAGGATACATACCGTGATGGGTGATCCGAGTCAGACTACACCCGCCCTCTTCCCGGGGGAAGACAGGCTGGAATCGGGCGTTATACAGATCCTCGATGAAGATTATCGTTATTTCATACTCGCATCCCCGGAAGCATTACTTAAGCATGAGCAGCGTTTTCTGTCCGGCTTCTCCATGCCGGACTGCTTTCTGGCAAAGTGTCTCGAAAAGAGCGGAAGTTTCGGCAATAAAACAAAAATCCAGATCCTCTACCTGGAAGAGATTTCGATCCCTGACCTGCGATGCAGTGAGTGGGCCGACGCAGGAGCACTGTCGGAAATCCAGAGACTCTCTCTGGATGATTTTATAGACAGAAGTTACAGCAGTATCCGTTTCATGGAGAAAACAAAGATCGCCGACAGGACCTCGAAATATGTCGACTCGAAAGAAGGGGAGCCGGAGGCGGGCGATGCTTCGCGGTACATTGAGACAGGCAGAGGTATCCAGCAACAGCCCATCGCTGTCGGAACCGGGGACGGGAATATAGAGAAGAGACTTCAGACACTGAAAGAACTTCTGGAAAAAGGCCTGATAACACAGGAGGACTACGACCAGAAAAAGACACAGATCCTGGAAAACTTCTAAGGTGGCAAAACATGATGTCTTCGTAGTACACGGTAACAACAGATTTATCCGGCGGGTTGAAGTCCTGTTCAGGGCTTTGCCCGTATCCCCTAGTAGCTGAAGAGAGCGGCGTTCGAGTTAACCGGTTTTGTTTTTGTAGAAATGAAACCTTACCGGATACGGTTAAAATTCAATCTATTTTTTAGCTATTCAATATACATACACATTTTTTTACGAAGAAACCCTGAAAATTTTTAATACCCCCTTGACATTTTAACCGATAAGTGGTTAATACGCTCCGCAGATTACATTGCGGTGTATCTGTATTTCTCATAAGGCGTGGTTATTCGTTTCTGGTATTGAGTGGTTTCAAGTCTCTCGTATTGAGTGATTTTAAGTTTCTCATATTGGGTTGTTTTTACTTTCTCATGTTGGATGGTTGTTATCTGTAGCATATGAATATTCAAATCTCAATTCTCAGTGAACCGTTTTTAAAATCAAGACATTACAACATGGTTTGGGACGGAAAACTGTCAGGCCTTTCCCCGGTGAGGTCTCATCATCGCGGAGGTGCGTGAGCAGATATCTGATATTCACAGTACCGTTGAGGTGCTGAAGGGAGGTGATAGCGGCAGGTTACGGCAGTATATGTAAAATGTATTTGATTGAAAAATAAACGAGGGTTTAAACTTAAAAAAGCTAGGAGGAACAAGATATGAAGAAGTTTTTGATCGGTTTGTTTGCCATTGGTCTGGTGTTCGCGTTCACCATGCCTGTCTACGCGTTTGACAGTGATTTTGGCGGGTACTGGCGTACCAGAGCCTATAAGGACAGAGATTTTAACGGTACCGATACCGGAGCGAGAGACGTAACGCAGACAGATATGCGGACGCGGCTGTATTATACCGCTGTTTTCAGCGATAACTTCAAGTTTGTCAACAAGTTCGAGTACAATGTCACCTGGGGTGACACCGTAGGCGGCGATATCGGAGCCGACGGTATGGGTATCTTCAGGATCAAGAATTCATATGCCGACTTCAACCTTGCCTCATTCAACTTCAAGGTAGGTATCCAGGGCGGAGAAATTCACCGTGGATTTTTCTTCTCCGATGATTTTTCCGGCGTTGTTGCGACCTATAAGGGTGACGGGATTTCGGTTCCCTTTATGTGGATCAAGGCATACGAAGGTGGTATGGGCGACGAGGCCAACGACAATGATTTTGACTACTACGTCGTCGCACCGTCCTTTAAGGTTGGTGACGCTATGACCCTGAAACCCACCCTGGTGTATATGTACTCAAAGGACGCCAATAAGTGGGCATCAACCGCCGGCTTTGATACAGTGAAGATTTACAATATCGGACTGGACGCGGACGTGAAACTCGATATGGGTTCCCTGTGGTTCACGGGTATTTATCAGGGCGGCGATGTGGAGATGCCGGTTACTGGTGATACGATTGACGCGAGTGCATGGCTGGTTGCCCTTGGCGGTACAGTGAAAGCCGGAGCTGCCGACATTCACGGTCAGGTATTCTATGCGACGGGAGATGATGCCGACACAGACGATGAATTTGAGGCATTTTATGTTCCCAGGGGACGTTCCTACTACTGGTCAGAGATCATGGGTTTTGGAGTATTTGACAACCAGGTATCATCCGGATCGTGCGCCGACCAGATCAGCAATATCATGGCAGCCAATATCGGAGTCGGCTTCAAGGCATCGGCCGACCTGAAGATATCGGCAGATCTGTGGTATGCGAAGCTGGTGGAAAAGGACGCCAATGATGAGGATGCTCTCGGTACGGAGATTGACCTTAAGGTTACCTACAAAGTGCTGGAGAATCTGAATCTGGACATCATTGCCGCCTATCTGTTTGCCGGTGAAGCGACCTATGATGGAGACGACAGCGAGAATCCGATGGAACTCGGTACGCGTCTGTCATTCAGCTTCTAAGGGATAGTACAGAACAGAGTGCATCATAACCGGAGGTTATTCATGACACCCTGTTTGATAGTATAGTTCAAGGTGAACACATAAACTAGGCCGCAGTATTACGCTCTGAGAAATCAGGACGGGATCTGCGGCCTTTTTTTTGACATTTCCGCTATAGGGGATGTTTCAACCTCTCTTCACTGTCAGGTAAGTTACTTGCAAAGTTCATCGAATGAATCCATACAAAAAGATGGGTGAAAATCCGTAATAATTAAATCTTGACATTTTAAGCGAGAGGTGGTTAATGAATTCCGAAGAGTACGTTGCAGCTGTATCTGTCAGCGTTACTCATATGAGATTGGTTCTTGGTTTTTTAATCGAATGGTTTTTAGTGTCTCACATCAGATGAGATTTGGTATTCTCGGTAACGTAGCCTATGAATTCTCAAAACTCAATTCTCAGTGAACCTTTCCTAAAATCACTACGTCATACCTTTGTTTTGTACATGCAGCGGTCAGGCCATTCCCCGGTGTGGTCTTGTCATCGCGGGGATGCGTGTGCCGGTATTTGATATTAACAGCACCGTTGCGGTGCTGAAGGGAGGTGATAGCGGCGGGTAACGGT
>JAFGQD010000129.1 GCA_016935875.1 Deltaproteobacteria bacterium | reverse complement strand
CCGTAGGGAACGGTTTCCCCTGTCTCGGGATTGATAGTCTCCACGATGAAGTGATCTTCAAAGACATGCAGACCATTTCGTCCCTCCGCGCATTCCATCGCAACACCGGGGCCTATAATTTCCGAAAGTCCGTATATATCAAGCGCCCTAATGCCAAGTCTGTCTTCTATCTCCTGCCTCATCTTCTCACTCCACGGCTCGGCGCCAAGTATTCCCACCCTCAAATTGAGGGACCGCATATCCACACCCATATCTTCTCCGCTCTCCGCAAGGTAGAGGGCGTATGATGGGGTGCAGCAGATTGCCGTCGGACCGAAGTCCTGCAATATCATTATCTGTTTCTTTGTACTTCCTCCTGACATGGGAATCACGCTTGCACCGAGTCTCTCGACTCCGTAATGAACACCAAGCCCGCCCGTGAATAATCCATAGCCGTAAGCATTGTGTATAATGTCATTCTTCGTGAGACCGGCCGCCACCAGTGACCGTGCCATCAAGCGCGACCATGTTTCTATATCTCTCTGCGTATATCCCACAACCGTGGGCTTACCGGTAGTTCCCGACGACGCATGAAGTCTCACAATATTGCTCATGGGCACGGTAAACAGGCCAAAGGGGTAATTGTCTCTGAGATCCTGTTTTATGGTAAAGGGAAGTCTTCTTATGTCATCAAGTGTTCTGATATCATCAGGTGTTACGCCCGCTTCATCAAATGCCCTCTTATAGAAACCCACCGTGTGATAGACACGCCCGACCACCTGCTGGAGCCTCTTCAGTTGAAGGGCCTCCAGGGCCTCCCTTGGCAGCGTCTCGAACTCTTCGTTAAAAATCATAATCCAATCTCCTTATTTTTTATACTGAGCGTCTATCTCTCCCTGATATCTCTCAAGCACAACACGCCTTTTGAGCTTCATCGTCTGTGTGAGGGTTCCGTTCTCCAGCGAAAAGTTCTCGGTAAGGAAGATAAACTTCTTCGGTATTTCATACCCGCCATATTTATCCTGCAGGGCCCTGACTATCTCACCACTGATAAGATCGCGTATCTCCTCCATCTCAATCAATTTTTCAGGGTCTGAGGGCAGATTCTTGTTCCGGGCATATCGTTCCAGCGCCAGAAAGTCAGGTATCACAAGGCAGATATTGTATGCCCTCCCCTCACCATAAATCATCGCATTCTCTACATAAGGAACGAGGCAGATATCTTCTTCGAGGGACGAAGGAAATACAAATTTTCCGTTTTCAAGCTTGTACTGCTCTTTGATCCTTCCCGTGATGTGCAGGAATCCATCTTCATCCAGCCTGCCGCGATCACCGGTTCTCATGCCTCCGTCTTCGGTCATGACCTCTCTGGTCTGCTCCGGTTTATTGTGATATCCCTTCATTATATTGGGACCATAGACCACAATCTCTCCGTCACCCAGCTTCTCGTCTCCAAGAGATGTATCAATCACAACCCGCACATTCTCAATCGGCTTGCCCACCGTTCCAAGCTTATAATCCACGGAAGAATTCATGGTGACCGCTGGCGAGGTCTCGCTCATACCATAACAGTCATACAGGGGTATCCCTATATCAAAGAAAAAGAGGGCTATCTCCGGATTCATCATCGCGCTTGCCGTCATGGACCCCATGAGACGTCCCCCAAGTCCGTTACGTATCTTCTGGAATACTATCTTGTTCGCGATCTTGAACTTGAGATTTGTAATAAAATCCGATTTTCCCTTCGCGGCCAGTTCACGCCTCTTCTTCGCGCTTTCCACACCCATAATGAACAGCTTCTTTGGAAGGCCGCCCGTCTCGTTCATTTTCGACCAGAGTCCGTCGTAAATTTTATTGAACACACGGGGAACCGCTATAAGCCAGGTTGGTTTTACCTTGGCGATGTCGCCGGCAAGTGTCTTCACACTCTCCATAATCCCGATAGATCCGCCAAGGTAGATCATGGTATACAGCTCGGCTGTCTGACCATAGGAATGAGCCCACGGAAGGATGGAAAGACTGACTCCTGTATTGGCCATAAGTTCCGGATACATCTTGCGCCCCGCATGGGAATTGCTCGTGAGGTTGCCATGCGACAGCAGAACGCCTTTGGGGTTGCCTGTTGTGCCGGAGGTATATATCAGGACAGCTATATCATCCGGCCCTGGTTTGATCGAAGAGGTGGGCTTCTTCTCCCCCTCTTTTTCCAAACCGGCCATACTGTTTTCGCCCTCTCCCTCTATCAGAACGATCTTCTCCAGTGTGGGCATATCATCCGCAGAATCTTTCAGCTGCTCGAATATCTCAGGCTTAGAGACAAAGAGTATCTTGATGGAGCTGTCAGTTATAATATACTTCCATACATGGGGGAGTTCCGATTCGTACATGGGAACCCAGCGAGCGCCCAGCCCATATGACGCAAAAGCGCAAATGGCCCATTCCGTCCTGTTATTGGCAATAATACCTACCGCGTCATCCTTGCCTATTCCAAGACCGGCTAAACCGGCCCGGAGGTTGTCCACTCGTCTGCCAACCTCTGCATAGGTAGTCCATTCGTATTCACCCCGGGAGTTTTTTGTCCCGAACAGTGGCCTGTCCGGATACTTCGACACGCTTCCTTCCAGAAAAGTCGTAAGGTTGTCAGGTTCATTAGATTGGGACATTATATTCTCTCTTTCTCTAGAATCAGGTATCACAGTTCGGTTCTGGCCAAGTTAATTCCGTTTCTTATACTTTATTTCCCCTACCCTGTCATCATATGATTCAGTTCCGCCGGTTGTCAATCCTTCTTTTTGCTTTTTTCCAAATGACAAATATCTTTATCCCATCTCGAACAATAACCGGTTTGTCGTTGATCTCTTCACCCGGCAATTCGCTGAGCAGAGAAGTTGTCCGACCGACTCCGCACCCTGCATCGAGGCTCATCTTTCCTTCCGGATCTACAAATCGCTCTATCATTCCGATTTCTATCTCCCATTTTACTCAGTTTCATAGTTCGCATTCCGTTTTCCAACTATATAGGTAAAGAGGGAGATATCCTTTCAATGGACTAACATTCGAAATTAAAGCCGGGTATAACGGGTCCAGCTCCTGCTGTCCCAGGTGGGATCAATCATGGAAGACTCTTCATTCACGGAGGGTTTGAGACCGCACTTCAAGGCAAAGTAACGATGAAATGCAAGTGATGGCGTCAGTTCCGGATGAAAGACCGTCACAAGGACATCAGGACTCTCCGCGGCCACGATATAATCATCCTGTCGGAGCAATACAGCAACATCTGTTCCAGCCCGGGTGATTTTTGGGGCACGGATAAAGGTTAGTGGTATCGGCTGCGGCGCAACGAGGGGGACCAGGGCCTCGGAAACAAAACTGTCTAATTGGCTGCCAAAGGCGTTTCTTTGGATCTCGATATCGATGAGGGCAAGAACTGGAGGCTCACCAACAATCTCTTTGGCGAGAAGGATCGCCCCCGCGCATGTCCCCCAGAGTTTTAGACCGCGTTGAAACTGACGGAGTATAGGATCTCTGATCCCCAGAATGCTCAAAAGCCGCGCCAGGCAGGTGCTTTCTCCCCCCGGTATAATCAATCCCGTAAGATGTGCGAAATCCGAGGGCTCCTTAACCCGAACGGCATTGACCCCCAAACGTTCCAGATGATCAATATGTTCAACAACATCCCCCTGAAGATCAAGCACCCCGATCATATCCACTGATGCGTGCCTCCCGGAAATTACCACCCGCGTTTTGCCAGTATCTGGTTCTCCGGAATATCGGAGATTTCAATCCCCGGCATGGCGTTGCCAAGTCCCAGCGAGGCCTCCAGAATTTTTGACGGATCTTTATAATATGCTGTTGCTTTAACGATTGCCTCGGCGCGTTTGGCAGGGTTTTCCGACTTGAATATCCCGGACCCTACAAAAACGCCGTCACAGCCAAGCTGCATCATCAGGGCCGCATCCGCCGGTGTCGCAATACCTCCCGCCGCAAAGTTGACGACGGGCAGTCTGCCCAACTGGCGAACCTGAAGTGCAAGTTCATAGGGAAAGCCGTTTTCCTTGGCGAAAGGGGTGACTTCTTCTACCGGCATATTGACGAGCTGTCTGATTTCACGGTTCACCGCCCGGATATGGCGAACTGCTTCGACCACATTTCCCGTTCCCGCTTCTCCCTTGGTGCGGATCATGGCCGCCCCTTCGGCTATACGGCGCAGGGCTTCACCCAAGTTGCGGGCCCCACATACAAAGGGAATTGAAAATAGATTTTTATCGATATGGCACTCCTCGTCGGCGGGGGTCAGAACCTCGCTTTCGTCAATATAATCAATCTTCAGGGTCTCCAGGATCTGGGCCTCGACAAAATGACCGATGCGCGCCTTGGCCATCACCGGTATCGAAACCGCCTCTTTGATCTGTGCGATGAGCGCGGGATCGGACATGCGGGCGACGCCACCCTCCTTGCGGATATCCGAGGGAACGCGCTCGAGGGCCATAACCGCGACGGCTCCGGCCCCCTCGGCGATTTTAGCGTGTTCCACATTGACAACGTCCATAATGACTCCACCCTTTAACATCTGAGCCAGCTGAACGTTTAATTCATATCTTTTCTTGTCCACTTCTCCATACCTCCTGAAAACTTTTGTTATTTCTAGAAACCACCTCTTACAAGATTTGCTTAAATTTTTATGTTAATTCAAACTGATTCGCACGTCAAGGACAATGTTAATCGCTGATACTTCATCGGAGAGGGGATGATATTTACCCTAACGGAAGCAGCACTGTGAAGAGGGATTCAGTCTTTGGTGGAGCAAACATGGTTACCAGGAAAATTCTCAGGCATCAGTTCCACCCTCGGGATTCAAATGGGCCACAGATTGAACCATACATGTAATTCTCTTTTTCACTCACATAGAACAGATCTCACAATACAGTCGAAACTGGATAGGTACAGATCCCTAAAATCTTCACCCTGCAGGACAGTGTTTTGTAATTTCTTGAACTGCAGCATACCGTGAAGACTTGAGCAGAACACGACCGCCAGGCGCCGTATATCTCTATCGTCTGCGTCTTTTGAAATCCCTTTTTTCAGTATATCTTCAACAACCGAAAGTATCCTGTTGACATGCTCGTCGACCCTGGACTTCAGTGAGGGAGGAAATACAATCTCCGGTGAAGTTAGAAAATAATTTATGATATCAAAGTACTTACGGTATTCCTCACTGAAATCCATATATGCAAGCGCCACCCTTTCAAGCTTTTCCCGGGGGGTCAGCCCTTTTGTACTCTCCTCTTTTATTGTGTCGCAAAGCAGTGTAAGCCCCTCTTCCTGCAACGCAGCAAAGAGGCTTTCCTTGTTTTTGAAATACAGGTAAAGGGTACCCACACTCAGTTCCGCGTTTTTTGCGATCTGATTCATGGAAGTCGCATCGATGCCCTTTTTGAATAAAAGCTTACGCGCCGTATCCAATATCTGCGATCTTCTCTGTTCTTTTTCCCTCTGTCGTCTCTCCCTCGACCCCATCTTTTACCCCAATCTCAAAATTCTCTCCCGATCCTCAGCATCACTTTTATCGCCCTGCATGTATGTATGCGCTCCTCGTATACATGAGGCAGATCATCCAGGCTGATGTAATCCGTGATCAGCGGTCTTCCGTCTATTTTCCCCTCTGCCATCCATCTGAGACACCGGATGTTTTCCTCATGCGTATTCGAGTATGAACCCGTAAGCCAGACCTCTTTGAAGTTAAGCACAACAGGTACAATCTCAATGTTCTGCATGATGATACTCACCACACACACTGTTCCGCCATTCGCAGCGGCGTTTACCGCCGTTTGAACGGAGTCCCCCAGGCCGGAGCACTCGAATACCGTATCAAAACCGGCGCCACCTGTTTCGTCCATTACTCTTAGAATCAGATTCTCGTGAAACGGATCAATGACTGTGTCCGCCCCGAAATGTACCGCGAGGGTCCTTTTTTCTTCCACCGGTTCGGACAGAGCAATAGGACCAAACCCCATGACCTTCAGCAACCTGACAAGGGCAAGCCCAATGGAACCGCCCCCTATGACCAGCGCCGATCCTCCCTCTTTTCCGGAACAACGTATCCCGTGCAGAGATGCAGCGAAGGCCTCGGCAAGCGCGCCGTTCTGCGAATCCACCCCTTCCGGGATCGGGATCAGCATTCGGGGATCCACCTTAAGATATTCGGCAAAACCTCCCGGGAAATCCCCCAGACCTATGGTACGCCGGTCAACCTGGCACAGGTATGGTTTGCCCAACTTGCATTCTCTGCATTTGCCACAATAAGTTGGACGAATCATAATTCTGGATCCCATCTCTACATCCCTTACGGCACTTCCCGTATCCGCAACCGTGCCGCTTACTTCATGTCCGATTATGGTTCCATCCCTCAGACTTCCGCTTTCTATCATCGAGTGATCAGAACCGCAAAATCCCGTGTTTACCACCTTTATCAGGACTTCATTCGGCCCTAATTCCGGCAGAGGGACATCCAGAACGACGAGTTTTCTCTGGCTGTCATATACTACTGCTTTCATGGTTCACCTCCCATTACAGGTTCCCGAAGGTAAGTATTGAAATACTCACGCATAACGCAGCCACAAAGGTCATTACTATGCCTGCCTTCGCCATATCTTTTATCGCAAAATAACCCGCCGAATAGGGTATGATGTTCGTCGGTGTCTCGGTAACCAGAATAAAGGCCAGTGACGATGTAAATGCCGCCGGGGCGCATATAAGCCACGGGTTTATGTTCAGATCCGCTGCAAGCGCAATCAGAAGAGGAATGATAATAGTGCCGGTCACCGTGTTGCTGGAAAACGCAAGATGGAGCAGGCTTACGCCCAGCACAATGACAAACACCCTCACAATCCCGGGAAGTTGAACTACGGGTCCCAGCAACACCCATGACAACCACCTCGCCGCGCCGGTGTTGTACACTACCATACCGAGCGATATCCCCGCGCAGATCAGGACTATCCCCCCCCAATCCACATCTTCCTGCGCCTCTCTCCAAGATATCACCTCGATTCCGGGAAGAAACAGCATCAGGGCACCACACAGGGCGACAGCCTGCATCGGCATGTCGATTTTTCCGTTTGTAATATCTCTTATAAATGGAGATATAATCCACGCACAGATCGTCATCAGGAATATGACAAGCGTCCATCTTTCTTTTTTCGTAAATGGCCCGGCATCATCAAGCTTTTTTCTGATCTCTTTTCTCTCTATGGGAACCCTTTCAATCTCAGGGGGGAAAATTGTCGTGATCACCAACCAGCCTGCCGGTACCATCAGGATTGCGGCGGGAAGCCCTATGCTCATCCATGTAAGAAAATCCACATCAATATGGGCGAGTTCTTTGAGAAACCCTATCGTAAGGGGATTGGGACCGCAACCCGAAGGTGTCGCGATTCCCCCGAAAAGGGGACCCCACGCGCAGGAGATCATCAGGCCCTTCCCGAAGTTGCTCTCCATCGGCTTAACCCCCGACTGCCTGAGGATGGCAACCCCAAGCGGCATAAGGATCGCCGCCACCGCCATATCGGTGATCCACATGGACAGGAGGGCGCCTACAACAAGAAACCCGAGGATGACCATCCTGGTTCTGGTCCCCATTATGGAAAGTATCAGATAACTCAACCTGTTACCCATTCCGGAACGGGTAAATGCACAAGACAGTATCAACACACCGATAAAAAAGGCTATGATTGGGTTACCGAATCCAAGCTTGATGACATTTTTGAATGTCTCTATCCCGAAGACGGGAATAAGAAGCATTACGAGCAATGCCGTGACGCTGAAGGGGATCACTTCCGTTATCCACAGAACAATTGCCGCCGCAAGCAAGGCCATGGCGGCTTTCGCGTCCCAGGTGAGTGGTATCAACTCCCCCACCTTCTCCAGAGGGTCAGGACAGGGAAGAAACATAATTACTGCCATAAGGACAAAGGCGAATGCCAAGAATCCCATCTTATACACAAAAGAATGGGTATCCTTTTTTATTACATCTCCCTCCTCAGCACTTATTTCAGGTCTTTTTCTGATCTCCATATTCTAAGCAATTTCCTTTCAGAACAACGATTTCACTGAACAGCACCTTCGCTGAAGCTGTTCAGTTCAAACTTTTAATTCTCAACATGTATTGCAACCCTCTCGACCTTTTTCAAGTCTCTTGTATAGTAACGGGATCCGACAAAAAACAGGATGCCGGCTATTAACGAGAATACGGGCAGAATTGTGAGGGCAGTAAGGATATCATACTTGTCTGAGACGGCTCCGACAAATACGGGTCCGATTGAACTTCCCAGTATGTGTTGAACGATAACACAAAGGCTGTAAGATATTGCCCTCAATCCCGGATGTACTACATCCTGTGTTACGGCTGCTGCAGCGGGAACAAAAGCAACGGCAGCCATTCCTCCGAATAGAAGGATTATATACTGAAAAGTACCGCTGAAAAACATGAAGGCTATAAACAATATCAGGGCCGTTAGTATAGAAGAAATAGAACTGAATAACAGACGCGCATTTACCCTGGTATGGTACCACCTGTCGGCAAGAAAACCTCCCAGCGGTGCGCCAACGATCGCGAGTATCATAACCACCCCTCCCATCATTCCGGCCTTGCTCATTGAAACACCTTCATACCGGTAAAAGTAGGTTGGCAACCAACTCATGAGGGATGTTGTAACAAAGAGATTCCCGGCAAAGGCGAAATAAGTCAGGATCAGTGAGGGCGCTCCTGTAAATTCCCTCATTATATCAATTGCTTTCATTTTTTTATGTATCTCTTTACTGCTTCCTTCCACCACGGTTCTGGAAAGATCAACCGTTTTATAATCTCTTATCTTGAAAAATATCAGCCCGGTTATCAGTCCCGGAATCGCAACTATCCAGAAGGCATATCTCCAGCCCAAGTGCTCTGCTATTATTGCTCCGAGAGCGATTCCTAAAGCGCTTCCAAGCGGTATGGACGCATTCCACAGCCCCATGATCTGCGCCCTCTTTTTCTCGGGGAAGATGGCTGATATTATCGCCGTGCCTCCGGGTGCAAAACCCGCTTCCCCAATCCCGATCACCGTTCTTGTCATAAAGAGTTGTGTAAAGTTTTTCGTAATACCGCACAGGGCAGTAGCCGCGCTCCACAGCACAGCCATGATCCCTATAGCCTTTCTCCTGCTCCACCTGTCGATAAGGACGGAAAAGGGGAGAGAAAAGATCAGGATGGCCCAGTAGGCGGCGGACACAAGCAGACCACACTGTGTGTCCGACATGCCCCAGTCTTCATGCAGGAATGGAAAGATGGAAACAACAACCATCCTGTCCATATAGTTAAACATATAGAGCAAAAAGAGCAACAGAAACACGTAGTAGGAATACCTTTTGGAAATCAGATAACCCTGAGAATCATTGTCTTTCATAACATCCCTCCTCTGTTTAGACATACGTTTCAGCAGTAATTCCGTACCTTCCTTACCCCGCCTTATATGCTCCCAGACTTGCCAAGGCAACACTGCCGGGACTTATAGTCGTTGGATCAGTCATCACATTGATGCATGTGGTCATGCCTGATACAAACGCCTCTTCGAGGGCCGGACGAATGTCTTCAGATCTTTCAACATACATCCCTTTGCCGCCAAGCGCTTCGACCAGTTTATGGTAATCCACCCTGCCGATATGCGTACCATCTTTTATGGCATGGCCCATCCTCAACTCCTGGCTGTGCCGTATCATCCCCCATCCGAGATCATTGCTGATTACGACAACTATGGGCAACTTTCTCCTTATGGCAACTTCGAACTCCATGAAATTGAAGCCCACCGAGCCGTCACCTATAATAAGGCAGACCCTCTTGTCGGGATAAAGCAGTTTCGCCGCGTTGGCATAGGGAAGACCAACCGCAAGGCACCCGTACAGGCCGGAATCAAGATAATGCCCTGCCTTTCTGACCGTCCTCGTCATACCCATCCAGACCTGCGTGTCACCTCCGTCTGCCACGACGATATCATCATCTCTGTTCATGAAGTCGTTTACCTCTTTCGCAAGGCGCATCGGATGTATGGGAACCGTATCGCATTCCCAGTCGGGTATCGCCTGAGCCCTTCCATCGTCTTTCGCCTTCTCCAGGGTTGAAACCCAGCCGCTGAATCTGCTTTTCCATTCATTCCCTATATCACTCTGACCGATTATCCGATTGCATTCTTTCAGGAAAGCCCCGACATCACTCATGACCGCAAGATCTACAGAACGGTTTCTCCCTATCTCTTCCGGCTCGATATCAATCTGGGCGATTTTGGCCTCTTTGTTGAAAATATCACCAAATATGTAGAATAATCCCATTCTCGCACCGAGGAAGATAATCAGATCGGCTGTCATATTAGCCGCCAGCGCCGCACCCGGTCTGATTGCCAGTGATGATTCAAAACAGAGGGGGTGGGTATCGGGGATTGTCCCCCTTCCGAGTGATGACGTAAATGCCGGAATACCGGTCTCTTCTATAAATTGAACCAGATCTTCCGCGGCATTCGAATACCACGCGCCGCTCCCCGCAATCACGATCGGGCTGTGCGCCTTACTGATCATCTCTAGTAATTCTGGAACCTTATCCGAGTCAGCGGGATGCGAGTTGATATCTGTATGTATCTTTTTTATCTTTTCCTGGTTCGCCTCCGCGTTCAACACGTCAACAGGAAATTCAAGATACACAGGGCCGGGTCTACCGCTTTCCGCCGTGCGATAGGCAAGGTCAATGAATTCCGGGATCCTCTCCGGATTGTGACAGACGAAGGCCTTCTTTACCATCGGGCTGATAACAGGAACCTGACACATGTCCTGGAGGTCAAGTTTTTCTACTGACTCAAGTCCGACGCAACCGGAGATAAGAACCAGGGGAGAATTCGCCAAGCGCGCGTTTGCTATCCCTGAAAGGGCGTTGGTAAATCCGGGACCCGCCGTGACCATCGCCGTGCCGGGACTGCGCGTCATCCGCCCCCACGCCTCCGCCATAAATACCGCCGCCTGTTCGTGACGCGTATCGAACAATGTAACAGACGAACCCTCAAGGTACTGGTAAATCGGCGTTATATGACCACCGCTTAACGTGAAAACATATTCGATTCTCCTCTCTATAAGAGACTGCGCCACCAGCTGACCACCTGTGATTTTTCCCATTCTTAATCCTCCATTCTTATAATTCCATCAATTGACCACCGGTTACATTCATCGCCTGCCCGGTAATATAGGATGATTCATCTGAGGCAAGCCATGCCACAAGATTCGCAACCTCTGCCGGCGTACCGATACGTCCCAGCGGGATTGTCTTGCACATTTCCTTTTCCCGCTCCTCAATGGTGGTCCCGTAAACCTCCGCTTCCAGACCGAAGCGCCACCTTTCAAGATCTGTCATTATCTGGCCCGGGCAGATCGCGTTCACGCGGATGCCGACTCCTGCAAGCTCCGTCGCCATTACCTTTGTGAGCATAATCACGCCCGCCTTAGCCACCGCATAGGCACCGTTGAACAGGGGCGGCTTTTTACCCGCTCTTGATGCCGTATTTATTATGGTTCCCCCCGTTCCCGTCATCAGGGGAATAACCGCCCTTGAAACCCTGAATATACCGTGGAGATTCACATCTATCGTCCTCATCCATGCATCCTCATTGTAGGTATGCGCCGCATCAGGCACACCGAATGACGCTCCTGCATTATTACAGAGGATGTCAACCCGTTCAAATTGTTTCCTTATACTGTCAATCATCCGGCTAATAAGTGTCTTGTCTGTAACATCGAGATTGACAGCCAGGGTTTTTACACCATACTTACCGGCAAGGCTCCCCGCTATATCTTCCATCTCCTCCCATGTGCCTGTCTTTATCGTGTCCCCGACGGATGTCTTTCCGAGATCGGCAATAATAATATTCGCACCGCAGGAAGCCAACTTCTCCGCAATTGCGGAGCCGATTCCGGTTCTCTTCCCCGATCCTGTCACAACCGCTGTTTTCTTCTCCAGATCTTTATACACAATCATCCCCCTTTCATCCCTTGCCATGAATATCTTTCACTTCTTGAGTGGTACTCATTGTTGGTGCGCTTGTCAACCTTTTTTATTCATGGTGGTTATTATTCTATTGTCATACGAAATCCGTCAGTCAAGACGTAACGTCTTATCAAAAGTAAATATATAGCGACCCTCGGAATAAGTCTTCCGTTTATTTCCCCCACCCTTGCATACACGACCGCGCTTCAGACTCGACGGATTCGCGGGCTGTTTGTATCGAGGTCGGTATACAGCATTCCACCCTCGGGCTGGTTCCGATTTTCAATTTTTTTGAAGGACTGGGTGGAATAGCCATCCTTGTTGCATGGCGGGGAATCCGGCATATTATCGCCGGTCTGATCAGAGCGTTTATATTTGACCGCCGGGCACTGTCATTGGACGAACTATCTCAAGTGGCAGACTGCAAAACAGATCCTGATCAGGGACGGCGCTCCGGCTTCTATGCTGGAGCGCCTATTGTTCATTATGAAGGCATCGTGGTAAATACTCCGTTTGGATCCACTTTCATGCGGAGAATGTCAAGCACGTCGGGGGGAATCATGGGGGTTTCGGGGATATCGCCATTCGGCTTGAGCAGTTCGAATCCGGTTGATTGTTGAGCGATCTCAAAGGGAATTCCAGGTGTCAGGGATTTTATACGCATACGTTTTGTCTCCGGTTCAAAGTCGTATATCCCCCACTGGCTGATCACCGCGATGGGACCCCTGCCGATAAGCCCTGCTTCCTGGCGTGACTTTCCCCCTTCGAGGTGTCCCACAGATGTGATAAAATCCACTCTTTCAGGAAATCTTTCAGGCGTTTGCAGGCCCACTAGCACCATGTTCTCCGTCAGCGAAGACAGGTCGTTGTTCCCACCTGATCCGGTCAACCGTATTTTGGGATTGGTCAGATCTTTTCCGATTTGATGTGTGTTCACATTCCCATACATGTCAACCTGAGCGAATCCGAGGAACGCGATATCCACATACCCGTTGGCAGACTGTCCGAAGGAATAGGCCATCTCCTGCAGTACCGCGGCTTTTCGCCAGGTGAACGGATCGCCCACAGACCAGGGCATATCACCCTCGATAGGGTCCTGGCCGCCGGATTCATACACCATCGTGATATTGGGGGCATGGGTCTTGTGCGCCAGTATAGCGGCTGCCATGGGCAGTCCCGTCCCCACATACACAAACTTGTGATCCTCTATCTGCAAAGATATAAAATATGCCAGCATCTCCAGGAAATTGGCCGGTGTATCATTTTTCATAATGAGTTGCCCCTTTCAAGATCATCTCTCAGTAATAAATATCCGCTTTATTAACGGTTGTGTACTCCTGATACCGGAAATCAATATCTTCGTTGTTGCTTTCCGCGGCCTTTGTCTGGCGACGCGCTTCGGCAATCCATTTTGCCCCTCCAAGTTTTTCGACAAATTCGAACTGATCCTTTGTACCCATGATCCACTCTTCAATAAATTCTATAAATCTTTTTTCATCAGGGGCAGCGTAACGCATCAGTTTCTCCCACCACTGGCGCGACCAGTAATAATAACCCGGCATATTGCCGGGCACGGCGCCAAAGGGCAGTTCTACTACCGCATCCGCATAGATAAAGGGTATCATTGCGCCATCCTTGACGTATCTGAGATTGATCTCCGGGACAATTTCCTCCGCTGTAATGATAACCTTTCGGGTCGCTGCCGCCAGCGCGATATCGTTGACCACCGGCCCATATATGCACGCATTTCCATATTTGTCCGCAACCTGGACATGAAGAAACGCCACATCCGGGTAGAGTGCGGGAATAAATGCCACAGGATCCGAATCATCCCTCATGGGATTCTGCATCGTCTTGATATAGGGGTTGTAGTTCATGATGTCCGATCCCAGCATCTGCTTACTAAACAGGCCGGGGGCCCCGAGCTGCGCCGCCTTGAGTCCTTGCGCAATACCTCCGTGGCTCCACTCGGAAAGGATCTTGACCTTTCCATTTTTGAGCTGGCGCGAGTAGTTGCGATCCGTACCGCGCATCTCCGCCCCCACATAGGAATTATGAGAAAACGTAACCGAACCGTAGTTTATCATGTAACTCTGATTCGTATTGGGAGCGCCTATCATCTGCAGATCCTTTTTCCCCTGCCTCATCATCTCGAAGAAGGCCTGGTGACAAGTCCGAACGTAGGAAAAGCCCGTATCACATAACACGTCACCATCCATCACGTATTCCGCCACCGCCTCTTTGAGGGATATTCTCTTGTCAACCTTGCCCCTGACTTTATTGAGGTGGGCCTCGCGCGCAGATTCAAAATCGATCAAGTGATTCAAGAGAGAGGCATCTCCAATATTGAGATTTTTCAAAGCCTCCTGATTGTAGCTGAATGTACTCATCTATCTCCTCCTCGCATCAAATCTGATGAACGTCAAAATACCCGATTCTGCTATTTCTGAAAAGATGTGAATCCGGTAATCACCCATAGTTACGCACGGCAGTTTTGCATTGACTCCCCCTGATCATCGTTCTTACTGAAGAGTCGAATCCGGGGCTATCGGAATAGTGCATTATATCGGAAAATATGAAGTCAAACTGGTCCGGAAAAGCAACCACTTTATCACAGCAACAAGGATGCCATCGTGATGGATACAGGATTTTTAAAGGGATTAGTTCAATGATTTAAAAATATTACATGAAAAAATAATCAGGCTTCTTTCAAAGGAGGGGGATTCCATTTGATGGGAACAACATTTCGGGGAGAAATCCAGGGAAAACCGTGCGATAGCGGCACTACAATAGGGGCTACCGCAAGATTCTGAAGCGTAACGAGCACATAGTAGCGTTCGGCTAAAGCACGATATGTTCTTATAACGAACATCCCCTGCTCTTCAGACTCTACATAACTTCCTTTTGACTCAGTTCCACAGCGCGATCTATCTCCGCCTTGAGCGGCGCTGGAAGACCGGGGATATCTATGCTCAGGAATCCTCGCACTATTGTCGCAGTTGCCTCTTCTTCAGTCAGACCACGTGACATCAGGTAGAGTATTTCCTCCTGCGCAATCTTGCCGACCGCCGCCTCATGCGACAGTTCCACACCGTCAACCAGGCCTTTCAATTCTGGAATTGCATGCATAACACCACCGTTAAGGATAAGGCCGTGACATTCCAGGTGCCCTTTTACTCCCGGTACCTCGCCTATGATATCTCCGCGTGAAATTATATTTCCTCCATTGGTAATGGTTCGCGAGACAATCTCCGCGCGCGTATCCTTTGCCTGGAGGTAAATACGTCCACCCACATCCAGCTCCGAACCGGGACTCGCGACAAGCAGACTGTAGGAACGGGCGACCGCACCCTTTCCCACAAGATATATTGTCGGGTACATCTGGACGGATTTAACCGGTTTCATGGAGATGTAGTTGCTGAGGAAGAGGCCACCCTTTTCGACTATTCCCACAGATCGGGGCCGAACCACTACGTCCTTCCCCCAATGATGAATCATGGTAAAACTCAGTTTTGCGTTTTTCTTTACATAGAATTCCGTGACTCCCGCGTGCAGACCACGGGTCACATGGGCGGCGCTCGCGCAACCGGATATTATGTGCAGTTCCGATTCCTCCTCGGCTATAATGATGTTATGCACATTCTGATTAAATCCCTCTTTCTCAAGGTAGAGGCATGCCTGCGCCGGCAGTGTTACCTTCTTGCCGGGTAGTACCCGTATAACATATCCATCCTGCAGATCGAGACGAACACGCGCCGTATATTTGTCCGTATCCACCGCCGCCAATTTCCAGTAGTAATCCCGTATCCAGCCGATCTCTGCGAGCGCTTTTTTGATGGGAATTATCTCTAGGCCATCAATATTTGAACCGGAGTGGACAGCCGTGGCATCCCGCTGGATATACGTGCCGGCGCGCCCCTTCTCGCTGACATCCAGACCGGCAAGGGTCATTCTTTCTCTATCCTCTTTGGACATAGTATTCAGATTTTTCAGATCGGCATGCGTTACTGACTCGAGAGAATAGGTATCCAGATCAATGTCCGGCCCAATGGCCGCCTTCTTATCTTTAGCCTCGTGGGCCATATCATCTAAGCTACGCATCGCACACACTCCCCATACCCAACTTCCTTGATCTGTTTGAAGATTTCAATGGGATTACCCATGCATGCCAGCGCACCATTGTAGAGAACCTGGCCCTTATCTGCCGTCAAATAATCGAGAATAAATCCCGTATGGGTTATAATGAGTCCCATACGAGCCCTTTCTTTTGTTAGCTGTTTCTTCGACTTGTCCTGTGTAGCGTGTATGTCCCGTTCCAGAAGACGACTGATCGTTTTCCCGATAAGGGCAATATTTTCCACATCAACACCCGATTCCGGTTCGTCAAAAAGGAGAAAATCGGGCTTTTGGGCCATTAACTGGAGCAGCTCAGACCGTTTAATCTCGCCTCCGGAAAAGCCTACATTGATATCGCGGTCGAGAAAGTCCGAAAAATTAATCTCTTTCGCCAAAGAATCAACATCTACTCCATTATTCGCACAAATCTGAACCATCCCCCGCGTTTTTAAACCCTGTATGCTGGGCGGACGCTGGTAGGACATCCCTATGCCGAGACGCGCCCTTTCATCAATATTCATATGCGTAATATCTTCGCCCTTGAACAAGATCCGCCCACCGGTAACTTTATACTGCGGATAACCCATTATCGTCATCAGGAGAGATGTCTTCCCGGACCCGTTCGGACCAAACAGGATATGTGTCTCCCCGGGCTTAATCTCAAGATTCACCTGTTTGAGAATCTTCTTATTGCCAAGCTTAACCTGCAGGTCTTCTATGAGTAACATTTCTTTTCTCCTTGATCCCTGACCTCTGGAAATTTCTAGTGCCCTATGCCGTCTCTTCTCCAAAAAGTCAATACAAATCTTTTCGTTTCTGCGTCTTCCATAAAATAAACATAAAACAAGAAATGGCAAGTCTTCAAACAAGAAGACACGCTTTTTATAGGTCACGTCAAGTAATGTTCGCTATTTCGAACCACGAGGTCATCGACATCTCCAGTTTATGCTCCCTGTTGCAGAAGATCTGTTCAGATAGGCCATGCTTCAGGCACAGCTCTCTAAACGGATCTTTCCTAAGGCATCAACCCGAATGGTGTGATATTCTCTCTCGAGAGGACTGGACGAAACTGCGCACCCCCTTGGCAGAGTTATGGGATCAAAAAATATAACGTGCCCGATCGGGTATTAAATTGTCGAACACACATCCCTGAAAAATGGGTTGTCCGATCTAATGCATATAAAAATCCTTGACAAATATCCCAATAACTGTATTTCTGTCGGCGAATCCTTATTGCTTTATCGGGAAACACCAACCGGCCGGGATGAATAGAAGTTACACAGCCAGGCGGCAGGAACAACCAACACAGACAGGAAGGGGGGACTAAACATGGGGAAAGGAGATGTGCGCAGCAAACGGGGGAAAATCTCCAGAGGTACTCACGGCAGGTTGCGTCCGAAAAATAAAAAGGCAAAAGAAAAGAAACAAAAATAGCATCTAATGAGATCGGTATGAAAGAAATTCGGTGTATTTATTTCTATTCTTCAGCTGATTCAGGGATTTTTACAAGAATAGCGTAATACAACGGAAGGCTTCAAATCACTATGAAACATTCGCTGAAAGTCGGACTCAGCTTCGGATTAACCTCTGCAATAATAACGACTCTCGGATTGATGGTAGGTCTGTATTCAGGAACGCACTCAAAGCTTGTAGTTATCGGCGGCATAATCACGATAGCGATAGCGGACGCATTTTCAGATGCACTGGGTATTCACATTTCTGAAGAATCCGAGAATAAGCACACCGCGAAAGAGATATGGGAAGCTACAATTTTTACTTTCTTATTCAAATTCACCTTTGCAGTGACATTCATTGTTCCTGTTCTGGTGTGTCCGCTCGGGACAGCAATTATTGTGAGTGTAGCCTGGGGACTGTCTCTATTGGGGATTTTCAGTTTTTACATGGCTAAAGAGCAAAAAGCAAAACCCGGGAATGTAATCTCGGAGCACTTACTTACCGCTCTGGCTGTCGTAGCTGTAACTTACTATGTCGGCATCTGGGTCGGTTCAACATTCAGGTAGGCGACATACTGTTCCATAACTCTGTATATATCTTCCGGAGAAAGCAGTCATCACCAGCAATATAAACATCAGGTTCGGCAAGCTCTCCGAATCTGAGAAGTGGTTCAAGATCCTCTTTCGCCCCGTCACTTGACATTTACGGGATTGTTCTATAAAGGTTGGCAGCGAGGCACAATTATAACATGTCAACAGTTGACCCCCCTATCCATCATATTCAGGAAATTGCGGACAGCTTTTATATGATTACATTGCCGATGCCTCTCCGCCTCGGACATGTCAATGTTTTTCTTATCGTTCATGATAATGAAGCCGCCCTTTTCGATACCGGACTTAATATGAGCGGCACCCTGCCGAAAATTGAAGCTTCTCTTGCATTCATGGGACTTTCGATCGGCCACATCGGCCACATATTCCTGACCCACTTTCACGCCGACCACTGCGGTGTGGCGGGCCTGATAAAAGAAAAATCAGGCGCTATTATCCATATGTCGGAAGAAGGCAGAAGGCATATTGAGAGGATGAAAGATGGAGACCTCATAGTCAAAAGAATGCGGGAGTTCCTCTCTCGGCACGGCCTTCCCGAAAAAACACTCGATTTCATAGCGAAGATGTTCGGCCGTTTCAAAAAAGTTACCATTCCCTTCGATGTGGACGAAATTCTGCAACCGTGCAAGAGGTATGAGGCATGCGGAAGAACCTTCGAGACTATTTCTACACCGGGACACGCAAACGGCCACAACTGTTTCTATTTCGGGAATGATAACATTCTGATTTCTGGCGATCATGTTTTGCCCGACATTACTCCTAATCTCAGCCCCGACCTTTTCGATTCCGACTTCCACCCCCTCGACGCTTTTCTCTCCTCTCTGGATAAGGTTAAGAACCTTCCCGTCAGAATGGTCTGTCCCGCCCACGGCGATCCCTTTCCAGACCTCAAGGGGAGGGTGAACGAAATACAAGAGCATCACAGGGAGAGAAAGAGTCTTATCCTCGATGCGATCAGGAAAGGGCGGAAGACCACGTTTCAAATCTCTCTCGATATTTTTGGGGAGAACCTATCGGAACTGGACAAATTTCTCGCCACTAACGAAACCTATATACATATCATAGAATTGTTAAAAGAGGGCACTGTCAGAGAGGATGGAAGTGGAAAGCATCTTGTATATGCCATCTCCTGATAAAGAACAACAGGCTTGGGACTCATCCGCACAAACCTGAACCAGAAATTACCGGATTTGATTGACAGGCTTTAATAAAAGAGATAGACGTCACAGTATACCATGAATGAGTAGGAATATTAGATTCTAGCCGACTGTGCGATACACAAAGAGTGCCTGAGAATAAGAGGTCTTAAGCGTATGCGAAACCTCAGAAATTACTCAACGCGGGAATGGTTTAGAATAAAACCTTTGGATCATTTCATGATTCAAGTATGTAACGACATTCTTCAAAGTACTTTCTGCACGATACGCCCGAAATCTCTGAAGCGGTTTCTACACAATGCAGAGCATATCGCAAGAGGAAGAGATGTTTGGCTCGTTGTCGCGTATGAAGATCCTTGGACCTTAGATTGGTTATTGAGAATGGCTGCGCGCCATTTAACCGATGGGACTGTGCTCGTCTTCGACAATTCTCGTCGCGCACAAGCACGGGACGATATCGAGCGAACATGCCAAGATCGTGGTGTTCCATATTTAGCCCTGCCGCCCAACCCTACGGCGCACCCAAATCGGTCGCATGGAATGGCGATGACCTGGGTATTTCGAAATGTGGTGCAGGCTGTAAGGCCACGTACTTTTAGCTTCATAGATCATGACCTTATCCCGATGGAAAAAATCGGGCGCGGGGCTATTTTAGAAGATCAACCGTTCTATGGAGCCCTCAATATCGGTAAATTCGGCGGTACATTGGGTTGGAATCTGTGTGCCGGGTACTGTTCGTATGATTTCTCCGCAGTGCATCATCTTCCGTTGAACTTTCTTAACGATTTTTCACGTGATCTTGATACCGGGGGACGTAATTGGCCCATTCTGTATAAAAAGTTTGATCACACTCAGGTGCGATTTGCCCCGCGACTGCTGAGAGAAGTCATTGATCCATTGCATAAAATTCCCCATACCATACCAGTAGTGGACAATAGCTGGATCCATCTTTGCGGTGCAGGGTACAGTAAAACATATCGTGACAAGTTTGATTTTTACAAGCGCATCGCTCGGGCTACCGATGAAAATGCGACGGTTTTATAGTGATATCAGATATTTATAACTACAGCCTCAGTTTTTGTCTTTTTTAAAGTATGTATTGTTATGCAATACGGATTTCCATAGAGATAATCGTGCAAACCTTCAAAGAACAAAATCCCCGGGACTCATACACACAAATCTGACCAGAAATTACTGGATTTGATTAATTTT
>JAFGQD010000128.1 GCA_016935875.1 Deltaproteobacteria bacterium | reverse complement strand
GCGGCAAACGGAGCCGGTCTGGTCGCGGCAGCCGACCTCGCTGTTGCCGGTGAAAATACGCGAATAGGCCTGACCGCCATCAACGTCGGCCTTAACTGCATCGGCCCGGTAATCCCGGTCACCAGGTCTGTCGGGAGAAAACGAGCACTCGAATTATTATTTTACGGCGATTTGATCACCGCCCGGGAAGCCTTAAGCATGGGGCTTGTCAACAGGGTTGTACCTGAAGCCGATCTGGATACGGAAACCCGCAGTTGGGCCGCGATTCTGGCTCAAAAGAGTCCTGTGGCGCTGCAGATCGCCAAAAAGGCATTCTATACGGCGGCTGATCTGGATTATTACAAGGCCTTTGAATATATGAACGAAGCGTTTGCCCGTCTTTGTTCCACGGAAGATGCCGGGGAAGGGATCAGTGCCTTCAAGGAGAAACGAAATCCCGTATGGAAACAGAAATAGGAAAAATGTAATCGGGGAATGACAGTTTCCTGATCTCCGGCGCTGGTCATGTTCTATCGTTTTTTGTTTGTCAGATATGCCCCGCAGATGACCATGATGGCGCCGGTTATGAGGAACAGGCCGAGTTTTTCCTTCAGGATCAGAGATGCGAGTATGACGGCGCTTATGGGGACGAAGTTGATGAAGACGGATGCCTTCGACGCGCCGATCTTCTTTATTCCCTCATAGAACCAGGTAAATCCGAGAACGGTGCCGAAGAATCCGAGATACACGATGCCCAGCCAGCTCATCGCGTTATATGTTGTAATATCGGTGAGGATCCCCTCGGCACAGGACGGAAAGAAGAGCAGTATGCCGCCGGCAACGCAGGAGTATGTGACGGCCGTAAGGGGAGACATGTCCTTCATGGTGGTTTTCCCGATCAAAGAATATAAGACCCAACTCGCGACGCATCCGAGGATGTAAAACTCTCCCGTTCCAATGCCCCCCCGAATGATTCCCAGAGGATTTCCCTTTGAGATGACTATAATTGCGCCCGATACGCAGAGTACAATCCCGATCAGATTTATTCCGGTCAATTTTTCTTTGAAAAAAGTGGTGGCGAAGAGGGCTATAAATATCGGATTCATTGCTACGATAATGGAAGCGCGGCCGGCTTCGACCGTTTTCAGACCGGAGAAAAAGAAGAAGTTGTATGCGAATACCCCTGTCATTCCGAGCAGTATGATAGGTAGTATCTGATGCCTCTTCAGCCGGGGGATTCTCCCCTCCAGCCGTATGGTGACGAGGACAAGAAAAATGGATGCGACGGCAAACCGCAGGAAAGAGGCGCTGAAAGGGTCTACGCTTTGAGAAACGACTCGGGCCGCTATAAAGGTTCCGCCCCAGAAGATGGCCATAAACAGGAGCTTGACATAAACGATCATGTAGGGTGTACCAACTTTCCTTACAGGAATTTTCCGGCGAGCCAGAAGAGGAACATGCCGACGACGACGGTCCCCGCCAGAGATCGTGTCTTGACGGCAAAGAAAAAGGTCGGCAAGGCTACGAGAAGCTCGGGCCGCATAAGGTCGAGGTGCCGGGGTGCCCCCGTCGTGACAAGTATCGGGAGAATCAGGGCGCTCAATATAACCGCCGGGATCAGGTCGAGCCAATGCTCGAACCATTCCGGCAGACGCAGACGCGACAGAAATACGAGCGGAAGCCATCGGGGTACATAGGTGACGATCCCCATTCCGAGAAGGATGTACAGATAATCAGCATGTATCATGGTTGTCCCTCCGGCCGTGAGAAGATCCGCGATCGTTTGATGATAACTCCCAGCGCCGCCGCGAGGACCGATGCTATAACGATGTAGCTGTTTCCGGGGATCAGGAGCGACAGGACAACGGCCAGGATCCCGGCGATGATGGCCACGATTACGTACAGCTTCCCCCGCAGTTGGAAGACGAGGAGACAGATGAACATGGCGCTCAGGGCGTAGTCGATCCCGAAGGCACCGGCGGGTATAAACTGTCCGCCGAATCCGCCTGCCACCGTGCTGGCTATCCAGGTGAGGTTCGTTGTGTGATTCAGGACGAGGGCGCGTCTCCAGTCCCAGTTCCCGCCTCGGAACTTGGCGCTGTTGAGGGCGAAGCTTTCATCCGTTACTCCGTAAGCAAAGAGGGAAAGCGGACCTATACCGAGATTGCGCATAAAGGTTGCCAGGGACGAACTCATCAGCATGTGGCGCAGGTTGACGGTAAAGGTGGTGATCACAATGGGGACGATGCCGGCCCCGGCGCTCAACATGGAGACGGCGATAAACTGTGAGCTGCCCGCGTAGACGAGCAGGGACATCAGGCCGATCTCCATGGGGCTGAGCCCCGCCTTCTGGGCGATTACCCCTAAGGCCAGACCGATGGCAATGTAGCCGAGACAGATGGGCCACGCGCCGATAGCCCCGTCTTTTATTATTGTCGCCCAGTCTACAATTCTTTCTTCAGAATTCATGGATATCATTTATTCGGTGGATCAAACCGCCCTATTTAAACGTAAATTCAGCCCAGAAGACATTAGCCCGGTGACTTACTACAATATAAACAGTAAGTCAAAAAGGCATTGACAATGATCTGTACGGAGAAAAAAAGAGGGTAACTTAATCATGTTACTTCAGCCCGGAATAAGGAAAAAACATGAATAAGGAAAAAACTTGACATATATGGCATATATGTATAGGTACAATCGGCTTATATAATCAGATGAAATAATTGTTGTCCAGAGCGAGCATATTATGACACTTCGTGAAAATATTATTTATACGACCATGAAACTCTTTTCCGTAAAGGGATATGAGAGTACATCCCTGACGGATATATTGGACGCGGTGGGGACATCGAAAGGGGGCTTCTACAACCACTTTAAAAGCAAGGATGAGCTGTTTTTTGAGGTGCTTAAAGAGGCCCGGAAAATCTGGAGAGAGTGTTGTCTCGAGGGGCTGGATGAGATTGAGGATCCTATTGAAAAGCTGAAGATCTTTCTCCTCAATTATAAGGACAGATATCTAAAAAATTCCGATTTATTTCCCGGAGGCTGCATTTTTATTACTTTTTCCGTTGGACTGAACGGTGATCGTCCTGATCTCACATCCGGTATTACTGAAAAATTCAATAAACTCAGGCAAATGATCAAATCCTTCTTAGACGAAGCGAAAGAAATCGGAAGGATTAGAACTGATATCGATACAGTCGGTGTGAGTGAAATAATCTTTTCGACGATGCTTGGCTCTTCGGTTCTGCATCGTGCTGATAAATCGGAGGACAACCTGGACCACACCATCGGTACGCTCATAGATTTTATTGATTCTCTGGTGAAAAAAGCCGATAACAAAACACATTAGAGAAATCTCTATGTTCCTACCCGGGTGATATGATGCCTGCCGCTTTGGTTTATGTTCAGCTATATATGAAGCTTCCGGGAAGGGACTGGTTAAAGGATGTACGCTTCTTGATCCCATATGTGCCTCTCAAAAATCCACACTTAATAACAAAGTTGATTCTGAAAAAAATGATTGACACCCCGGAGAGTGTACGATAGAAGCAACAAAGCACAAAACAGACCGGTCGGTCTGCTTTGAAATGGAGGGTCCACATATCAAGCCCTGATATTGAGCGCCTTGTAGTGTGCTGGTCCGGGGCAACAACCAATGAATCAGCAAGGAGAAAAATGATGGAGTTTGCATTTACCGAAAGAGAAGAAATGTTGAGAAAGGCTGTCCGTGAATTTGCAGAGGGAGAAATACCTCCCAAAATGGATGCGATGGAAGAGACCGGTGAATTTCCCATGGACCTGTTAAAGCCTATGGCTCAGGTGGGAATTACCGGTATTATAACACCTCCGGAATTCGGCGGAGTGGGGATGGGTTATGTCGCGAGAACCATAGTGCTGGAAGAGCTTGGCCGCGTATGCGCCGCCTTCCCCATGGCCCTTCAGGTTCACCACATGGCCTGTGCCTCGTTGAGTGATTTCGGGACCGATGAGCAGAAAAAGAAGTATCTGCCGGCTCTTGCGGCTGGTGAAACTATGGGTGTGGTAGCTGTCACCGATCCATCAGGCGGATCTGACCTTGTCGGGACGAAAACCTCTGCCCAGCTGAAGGGTGACACTTATATCTTAAACGGGCGTAAATGCTTCATCACTAATTCGCATCTTTCGGATTTCTGGATTGTTATTGCCAAGACCGGTGAAGGGGCTAAAGGGTTGAGCGCCTTTATTATTGATAAGGATACACCCGGCGCGAAGCTCGGCAGAAAAGAGAATAAATTCGGTCTGCGCGGAGCAAATACGGGTGAACTGGTTTTTGACAACTGCGAAGTTGCGAAAGAAAACCTCATAGGACAGGAAGGTCAGGGTCTGACCGTGGCGCTCAAAACCATCAGCGAGACGGGAAGGACCGGTATGGCGGCCACCGCCCTGGGTATTCTGCAGGCGGTATATGAAGAAGCCGGTAAATTTGCCAATGAAAGGGTCCTCTACGGGAAGCCTATCAGCACCCTCCAGGCGATCCAGTTTCATATGGCCGAGATATATACGCAACTGGATATCTGCCGGCTGCTCAACTATCGCGCAAACTGGATGAAAGATCAGAACATGCGCTGTGATACGGAAACCGGCATGGCGAAATACTATACCTGTAACGCGGCGGTTGATGCGGCGAAGAAGGCGATAGAGATCCATGGCTCCTACGGCATAATGAAGGAATACGCAGTTCAGCGACTCTTCAGAGATGCAATGGTTACCGTCCCGGCAGGCGGAACGGCGGAGGTAGCCAAGGTAGGTATTGGAAGAGCGGCATTGGCACCTTTTAAAAAGTAAAAAAGAGCAGATATATTACAGGAAGGTACGATTATGAACAGGATTATTGTCTGTATGAAACCTGTGCCAGATCCGAAACACTGGGATAAGGTCAGTATGGACCCTGAAACAAAGACACTGAAGCGGGAGGGGATTCCCAGCGTTATGAATCCCCTCGACAAACATGCCCTTGAGGCTGCTCTTGCATTGCGGGAGTCTCATGGCGGCGAAGTAGTTTTGCTGTCAATGGCACCCCCCTTTGCAAAAACAACCATTCGAGAAGGGCTCGCTATGGGAGCCGACAGGGCCGTTCTTTTGTCTGACCGGGTGTTTGCTGGTTCCGACAGCCTGGCCACGGCCGAGATACTGGCAGCCGGATGTCGCTGGATAGGTGATTTCGATATCGTCCTTTGCGGTAATCTGTCGATTGATGGTTCAACGGCACAGCTCTGTTCACAACTGGCGGAGATGCTGGACCTTCCCAATGTGATGCATGTTACCGGTCTGGAGGGAACTGCTGCCGATGGTACCTTGACAATTATACAGAAAATAGAAAATGGTTATGTAACACTTGCCTCCGGGTTCCCGGTTGTGCTTTCTGTGCGGAAAGAGCTGAATAAGCCTCGATATATACCATTCACCGGCATATTGGCTGCAGAGTCGAAGGAGATTACGATGCTCTCCAATACCGATTTGTGTGTGGGACCGGAGTGTATAGGGCTTGCAGGCTCTCCGACGAAGATGGCTGGTCTGGAGTTAAGAAAATTTGAAAGAAGAAAAGAAAAACTGGAAGGAACAGTCGATGATATCGTCAAAAAGCTGGTGGAAAAGATATACCAGTGCGGCGTGATTGAGTGTTAGGAGTGTTATCAATGGATGAAGAGAGAAGCCGGGATGTATGGGTTTTCGCGGAGCAGCGGGATGGCGCGTTACATGATGTGAGTTTTGAACTTCTGGGGAAAGCCAGAGAATTGGCGGATAAGATCGGAAGCAAGGTTGTAGCGGTGCTTATGGGCTGTCATGTTCTGAAGCTTGCGCGGGTACTTGTCAAATACGGCGCTGATACGGTC
>JAFGQD010000127.1 GCA_016935875.1 Deltaproteobacteria bacterium | reverse complement strand
GTGACTCGCTCAAAAAAAGATATCATCCGGGATATACAGACAAAAGAAGGCAACGAGGCCTGTTTCAAAACCAGAGATGTCTGCAGCGAATCCGGATGTCTGTGGAGAGATGACTGTATAAAGACATGATCATTGTTACATGATTGACTAAAAGAGGATTTTTCAAGATGCCACTTCTGACACTCTATTTCCAGCTTCATCAACCATGCAGGCTTCACCCGGACAGGAACAGGCTGCTCTGGGATGACGTCAACCGGGAGATATTTATCAAGGTCTCGGAAAAGTGCTATGTGCCGGCAATCACCATGTTTGAAGAACTCGTAAGAAGCCACCCCGCTTTTAAGATAACGCTCAGCATGTCAGGAACGTTCCTCGAACAGGCCAAGCTTTTCAGGCCGGACGTGATTACGGTATTGCAAAAACTGTATGACTCCGGTGCAAACACCAATCAGGTCGAGTTTCTCGATGAGACCTATTACCATTCCCTCGTGAGCCTTTTTGCAGATCCCCATAAACAGGAATTCCGAGATCAGGTATCGCTCCATCGAGACGAGATGAGAAAAATCTTCGGTGTCGGCCCCCGGTCTTTCAGAAACACCGAATTGATGTACAACAATGTCATTACCGATACGGTTGCCGATATGGGGTATCTCTCTATCCTCTGCGAAAAGAGGGGTGACATGTTTCTCGATAAGGGGCATGCCGTATCGCCGAATGCGGTGTTCAGGGCAAAAGACAGCAATCTTATCGTAATACCGAGAAACAGAGAATTAAGTGATGACGTAGCTTTCAGATTTCCGTACCACCCGGTCACACCCGAGGAATATGCCGCCCATATTGCCAAAATAGACGGCGAGGCGGTCCTTCTCGGGTACGATTTTGAGCACATAGGCGAACATATATGGGAGGACAAGGGGATCTTTGAATTCTGGAGGGGACTGCCGGAAGCGCTGGCCCATTATCCCAATATTGTGATGGCGAATCCCTCGGAAATTGCCGAGCAATACCACGACACCCCCTGTCCTGTCGTCGATATCCCGGGACTTTCAACGTCTTCCTGGGCCGATGCCAGCCGGGATACCTACGGGTGGCTCGGGACCCTTACCCAGTACGAATTGTTTAAGGATATCGAAAATCTTGAAGCAGGTGCGAGAAAGGCCGGAGGAGAGCTGCTCACCCGATGGAGACATCTTACCACCTCCGATAACATATATTTTCTCCATGAGAGGATAGGAGAAGACCATGCCGTTCACTCATATTTCAATCCCTACGGTGGTTCAATCACCCAGGCGACCCATATCCTTACCAGAAAGATAGATTATTTTGAATCGTCCGTCGCCAGATTCGAAATCCTCAAAAAAAGCGAACGCACCGCCGTGCTGCTCATTGCTCCCGAAACGGGGAAATTACCGGAAGAGATGGGGGGGCTTGCCCGGTATATTTCGGGAAAGAGCGGGGGGTTGGGGGAAGTGGTGTCGGCACTGTGTGAAGGCCTTGTCGACAGGAATATCGATGTCCACCTGGCGACACTCAATCTCAAAAAACGGTTTCAGAAAGAATCTCATATCGATGAAAGCGGCTGGAGAAAAATACGATACCGGATGGAATCCGATAATATCCACCTGGTAAGTTCTTCGGTCTTTGATGACCTTGACGGAGCATACGCGGGGGATCTCCGTCTGAACTCGGCAGAATTTCAGAAAGAGATCATCAACAGTACCATCAAAACAATAAGCGCGGAGAAGAGGGGCAAACTTATCGTTCACAGTCACGACTGGATGGCGGGTGGTGTGATCACGGCATATTTGAAATCCAGGGCTATTCCGACGCTTCACACCGTCCACAACATCTTTACCGGACATGTCCCCCTGGACATGCTTTTCGGCATTAATCTCGAACAATTGTCGCAGCTCTTTTATTATTCGGAAGAACACGGGCAGCAGTGTGTCGACTGCCAGGCAACTGCCATAAAGAACGCATCCTTGATAAATTTTGTGGGCCAAAAATTCCTCGAGGAGATCGTGAATGATTATTTCATGGATAGACACATTGTATCACCCAGCGTACGGCAGGAGGTAAAGGAAAAATATTATTACGGTTCCGCCCTTGCCATTACCAACGCCCCCTCACAGTCAATGTATCCTGAACACTGCGAATATCTGGTCAGAAAATACGGACCCGACGATAATGTGATCATGGCAAAGCAGGAAAATCTCGTTGAATTTCAGAAACGATTGGGTCTTTCCGTTAACCCCGAGGCGATTCTCTTTTACTGGCCCTCCCGACTGGATCCACTGCAAAAGGGAGTCGAGCTTCTGGAGCATATCATCCTCAAATTTGCCGTCGAACATAACGATGTCCAGTTTGCAATAGTCTCAGAAGGAGTGGGGAAAGACAGGACACACGAAGAAATTATGGGAAGAATCGCCTGGGCCTCGGGGGGAAGAATTGCCTATCACCATTACGAGGAAGATCTTTCAATGCTCGGATTTGCCGCTGCCAGCGATGTTTTCGGTGCCTCTCTCTATGAACCCTGCGGCCAGATCGATCAGGTGGGAAATCTTTTCGGCGCAACGGCAACAAATCGTGATACCGGCGGGTATCATGATAAGATACGGGAGTTGCGATTAAAAGTTGACGGCGCCCCTCAAGACGTGGGAAACGGATTTCTTTTCCAAGACTATGATTCGAGCGGATTGTGGTACGCATTAGAAAAAAGCGTTCGATTTCACCGAATGCCCGTCGGCGGAAAAGAAACGCAGCTGAGACGTATTATGAGAGAATCTCACGAACGATACGATCTCGGGAAAATGATTGCCAAATACATGGGGGCTTACGAAAGACTCAACGGCGGAAAGCCCCTGGCATAAACTGCGGAGCACGTGCCTGGGCATAACCGGTAACCGATCGTTTACTGTATCCCTTTGTCCCAGATCCGGATGAGATAGTCTTTATCCTCCTCGAACTTTTTTGCCTGTTCTTCAACGAGAGCATCTGCTTCCTGGGAAGACATATCCCGGGTCTGACGTACAAAAGAAGCAACGCGGCAATAGTAGAGCGGAGTCATCAGGTCGATTAACTTGTTGCGGTTAGAGCTCCACGTATGAAACGTGGCGGCAAGCTCGTACAGAATTCTGACCCATGCCTCGGTCGAAAGGTGGAACGTCTCGGGTTTCATTCTCGAAGCCCTTTTGACCGCTTCGAAGCATTCCTCGCTGATGATATCCTTCCACAGGACGGAGAATTGCTGATATCCGATTTTGAAGTTCTCGATCATGCCCTCCAGATTGACAGCAACGGCTTCCGGCTCTAGTGCGCCCGTAAATCCGAAGGTTTCAATGCCCTCGCTTCGCCGGACATTTTTCCAGAACGCTTCTTTCTGCTCCATAAGGGTAAAGACTGTCCACAAGACCTGCCGGAACATGGGGCCCAGATGCATTCCCGGATCTTTCGCGTCATGTATTTTCACGCCAAGATTTGACTGGCAGGTCCGGAAACCATTGGTGATGGCGTTGGTAGTCAACCAGATATCTATCCCAAACCGTGCCACATCCGTTTCCCATACATCCTGTTCTATATAGAACTTGATTATGTCTCTTGAAAGGGCAAAATCCCCTCCGATGGGCTGTCGAATTCGCTGCCCGTAAAGGGCTCGCGTGAGATTGTAGACGATATTGTTGGTGATGGTTCCGTCATATTTATGACGGACGTAGACGGGTGCAACAAATTGAAATCCCTTATCGAGGACGGGATCGAGAAGATATTTTACCCAGTCCGGGGTAATACTCCGCAGGTCCGAGTCAACGACGGCACAGGCCTTGATTTTAAGCCGGCTTGCCGATTCAAAGATGGACCTCATGGCAGTACCTTTTCCTCCCGGACCCCTGTATATGGCGACAATCTTCTCCTGCCACGGCTTGATCTGAAATTCCTTGACCACCTCACGGGTATCGTCGGTGGATCCGCCGTCGGCGATAAATATAACGCTCTTCATGTCTTTGTAATGTTTTGAGAGACCGTGTGTAACCATCTGAATCACATGTTCGATGGTTCCCTCGTTGTTATAACAGGGGATTCCCACAAGTATATCGGCCGCTTCAATCTCCTCGATCCGTTTTGACCCGTATGTTCTTAACGCGGTGTCGTAATGCATGATCTCACCTTTTCTCTCTGGATATAATTGTATCGTGTCTCACATCACTCTTGTCCAAATTACATTAAGAATTTAACGTTGAGCCCTCCTGTGGCGGATGTAGACGAAAGTTGTGTATGAGATATAAGAAAGGCTATACACACTATAGAGAGAGATACCGTACTTGAACTGAAAAATCCAGAGACTTTTATTGGGGTTGACGATCCCATTGCCGATATTTTACGCAGCGGATCGAGGTAATTATTAGCCGGATACTAAGGGACCGGCACCTTTCAATCAGAAAGATGTGTATAAATTTGCAAACCAATTGAATTGATTCTTGACAAAGCAAAAGCAACATAGATAAATGAATTGATACAAAAAATGAAAGAACACACATTAAAGCGCTTTAACGGACACTCGTATCTCGTGCCGGTGATCCTGATCGACAGGCAGGTAATATAATATGGCAAAATCAGGGGAAATTGAATATTTAGAACGCATCGGTGAAGCGGGACAAACCCATGCACGGAATAAGCCGTTCTCGGACGAATACTGTGG
>JAFGQD010000126.1 GCA_016935875.1 Deltaproteobacteria bacterium | reverse complement strand
TTCGAGCACAAGCACCAGTCCATCTCGGAGGATGATCCGGAATCGGGTCTCTATAAGATGGCCACAGACATCGTGACCACACTGCTTTCCACGCTGGTTATTGAAGAAGGTTTTGAGATATCCGATTACTTTGTACGGGATACCGCCGCGACCTATCTGAACATGGCCGACGAGCTTATCAAAAAGTACTCTGAAAATGCGTCATTCTCAAACCTTGAGTATGATCGGGATGCAGAAGAAGCCATGGTGAAAGGGGTGTTCAGGGATTCCATACTGGACGCCGGGGAGTTCATCACATCATCGCCCCGCCTCATAAGTGATAGTCTGATGCACATTATAGTCAATGATCCGAGGTTCCAGAAATATAAGGATGCCGGTCTTATCGACGATCTGATCGCCTGTGAAAAGGAGAGTAAGAATAGGCTCTTCGAGATCCCTCAAACCGTTTCATGGGAACGGATAATCATGAAACAACCCAACATCCTCGGCGACATACAGGACGCAATAAAAAAGGATTCAATCCTCCTTGCGAAGACCTGATAATACAGTTTACGGGAAAAGAATATGAACGATGATAAGTTTGATGTGGTGGTCGGCATTCCTTCTTACAACGAAGCACAAACCATAGGGTACGTTACCAGGATGGCTGGAGAGGGACTTGCCAAATATTTTCCCGATGCGAGAAGTGTTATCGTCAACTGTGATAACAACAGCCCGGACGGCACAAAAGAGGCGTTCTTTTCCGCGGATGTCCCCGACAGGATTAAAAAGAAATATATCTCCACTCCTGAAGGAATAAAGGGAAAGGGGAACAATTTCTACAACCTCTTCCGGTTCTGCCTAGATGCGGAGGCAAAGATAATAATTGTTGTCGATGCTGACCTCCGATCAATAACACCCAAATGGATACAATATCTCGGCTATCCCATAAAAGAAGGGGGGGATTATGTCGCACCCCTCTATTCAAGACACCAGTTTGACGCCACCATCACAAACCATCTGTGCTATCCACTCATATTCTCTCTGGCACGGTTTGATGTTCAGCAGCCGATAGGGGGAGATTTCGCCTTCTCGCAAAGGCTTTGCAGATACTGGCTCGATCAGGAATGGAACGAAATGACGAGGCAGTATGGTATCGACATCTTCATGTCGCTCAACGCACTCTTCGGCGGATTCAATATCTATCAGTCGGGGCTTGGAAACAAGATCCACAACGCAAGTTCTCCAAAACTTGGAAAGATGTTTGAGGAGGTAGTCTATACGCTTTTTTCAATACTCCTCCGTTACCGAACCATATGGCTGGAGACTCCGCTCCTGGATGATTCACCCGATATATACCGTCCTGAACATACGATAACCCAATACGGCCTTGATAAAATGATGGAACCACAAGATCTGGCCATAGACATCCTGGGGTTGAAGAAACAATGCCGAGACGAATACGAAAGGTATAAGCATCTGATAAAGCAGTATCTGAACCCGTATACCTACAACAGGATCCATTACATGTTCGAGATCGACAATTATGCTTTGGACACCATGATCTGGTCACAGATTGTATACCGGTTCCTCTTCCTGTTCGACGGCGCCTCGGAAGAAATAAAACAGGAACTTATTGATGCCTTAAAACCTCTGTATTTTGCTCGCAGTATAACTTTCGACTACACAACCTTTCGATACAGCGTTACGTATGCGGGAAAGGAGATAAAGGATCAATCGAGGGCGTTTCTGTCCCAGAAACCGTATCTGATGGGACTGTATCTGACAAACCGTGAAATATGTGAGTTATATCTCGGCAAATGATTACAGGCATCTGAATCAGAGCGTGTTAAAAGTGTGTCAGCGAAGGCTTGCCGACCGGAAAGACATTGAACCCAGTATCAAACAGATTCCTGTGGTCAAGGATATTCCTGCCATCAAAAATGAAGGCCGGTTTTCGCATGTTCTCATATATTTTTTCAAAGTCGAGTTCGGCATACATATCCCATTCGGTCATAACGGCAATGGCGTCACACCCCGCAGCAGCCTCATAGGGATCTTCGATAAAGTCTATCTTCTCCTTTATGTCCGCCAGGTCCGTCTGCGCATTTATCAGTGCCCTGGGATCAGTAATTACGAGTTCGGACCTTTCTTCAACAAGTCTTCTGGATACATATATCGCGGGGCTTTCTCTTGTATCACCCGTATTGGCCTTAAAGGCGAAACCAAAGAGGCATATCTTCTTGCCGGCCAGTGTATTGAACATGGTGTCCAGCATATTCAGGATGAAACGCTCCTTCTGGTAGTCATTGATCCGAATCACCCCCTCCCAGTAATCAGCCACTTCTTCAAGGCCGTACTGCCGGCATAGATAGACCAGATTGAGCAGATCCTTTTTGAAGCATGATCCTCCAAAACCGATACTGGCATTCAGAAATTTGTCTCCCAGACGGCTGTCCATCCCGACTGCCCGGGCAACTTCGGTTACGTCCGCCTCCGTCTTCTCACACAACGATGAGATGGCATTGATCGAGGATATTCTTTGTGCCAGGAAGGCATTCGAGACGAGTTTCGACAGTTCACTGCTCCAGATATTGGAGGTTATGATACGCTCTCGCGGTACCCAGTTGGCATAGATCTCCAGCAGTTCGTCCCTCGCCTTGATACCCGCAGATGTCTCCCGCGACCCGATAAGGACTCGGTCCGGGGTCTCCAGGTCTCTGATTCCAGTCCCTTCAGCCATGAATTCCGGGTTGGAGAGGATGTCGAAGTGAACTCCATTGGCAGTGGCGGTAAGTATCCGTTCCATCGCAAGCGCGGTCTTTACGGGAAGGGTACTCTTTTCCACAATGATCTTATCAGACTGCGACGCCTCTCGTATCTGCAGGGCCGTCTTTTCCCAGTACTGAAGATCAGCGGCCATGCCGGCACCCGCACCAAATGTCTTGATCGGTGTATTCACGCTGACAAAGATAATACCCGCCTCTTGTATCCCTCGCTCGATCTGAGTGCTGAAGAACAGATTCCTGCCACGGACCTTCTTTACAATCTCATCGAGACCGGGCTCGAATATGGGGAGTGTGTCCGAATTCCACGCGGTGATGCGTTCCGGATTCGTGTCAACGACCGTGACCCTGTATTGGGGACACTTATAGGCAATCATTGCCATCGTGGGGCCACCCACGTAACCCGCCCCGATGCACAGAATGTTTTTCTCAAAGGTCATATCTTTTCCTCTCCAGAATCACAGTGTAGTACCACAAAAAAAGGGAGCGAAAATCACATAAAAATGGTGGTAAGCCTAGGTCCTATCCCCCATTTCTTATTGGAGGCGGCAACCGGACTCGAAACGGTGAATAACGGGTTTGCGGGCGCTACCCCTATGCCCCTAAATCGCGGTAACGCTAACAATTTTTTGTCTTTTTTGCAAGAACATTCCCTCCAATTCAAGTTTTGTTTGTTTCAG
>JAFGQD010000017.1 GCA_016935875.1 Deltaproteobacteria bacterium | reverse complement strand
GCCTTTGGGCATCTATGATCATCCGCGAAATCCTGGGATCCAGGGGCAGACGCGCCATGGCCCTTCCCCTGTCTGTCAGGACAATCTGGTTACCCTCCGACCGGATGGCTCCCAGTTCACGGAGCAGAGCGAACCCGTCCTTGATGTTTCCGGGAGCCGGCGGATCTATAAAGGGGAATGAAGAGATATTGCCCATCCCCAGGGCGATCATTCTCAGTATAACCTCTGCCAGGTTGGAACGGAGTATCTCCGGCAGGGTGAAGAAGGGACGTGTTTCGTAGTCTTCTTCAGCGTAAAGACGGACACATACACCGTCTTGTACCCGTCCGCACCGTCCCTTTCTCTGGATGGCGCTGCTTTTCGATATGGCCTTTACGGGGAGTCTCCTGGTCCGTGTGCCGGGGTTGTATTCGGATATTCTCGCGAGTCCGGTATCGATTACGTAGCGAATGCCGGGGATGGTAATGGAGGTCTCCGCCACGTTGGTGGCCACAACAATCTTTCTTTTACCCGTGCGTGCAAAGACGCGCTGCTGTTCGGAAAAGGACAGGCGTCCGAAGAGGGGAAGCACGGTTGAATCGCTATACTTCTGTGCAGTGAGGATACCGCATGTATCTAGTATGTCCTGCTGCGTCGGCATAAAAATAAGGATATCTCCGGGGCCTTCTCTTCTCAGTTCATCCACTGCCCTGGCAGTTGCATCCACGTGGGATGTTTCACCATTCTCTTCCATTTTCGGATCAATCGGCCGGTAGCGGACCTCCACAGGGTACATGCGTCCCGACACCTCTATGATGGGGGCGTTATCGAACGCCTTTGAGAATTTCCCCGGGTCTATGGTAGCGGATGTTATAATAAGCTTGAGATCCCTTCTTCTGCGCAGGAGTCTTTTGAGAATACCGAGAATGAAGTCTATGTTCGCGCTCCTCTCGTGCGCTTCGTCAATAATCAGAGTGTCATATTTGTTCAGATGAGTATCCGATTGTGTCTCCATGAGAAGGACACCATCGGTCATCAGTTTTATGTGGATATCTTTATTTGTCCTGTCTTTGAAGCGTATCTTGTAGCCGACAGACGTTCCCACCTCTTCCTTCAACTCGTCGGCTATTCTGCGGGCTACCGTTACCGCGGCGATTCTCCGGGGCTGGGTGCACCCAATGATGCCATCTATCCCGCGTCCCGCTTCTATGCACATCTTCGGGAGCTGTGTAGTCTTTCCGGAACCGGTCTCTCCGGTGATAACGACAACCGGATGATTTCTTATGGCCTCTATGATTTCATCTTTTTTCTCGGTTATGGGGAGGAATTCGGGGTAGGTGATTTCCGGCAGATGGTTCCTGCGGTACTCCCTTTTTTTGATGGAGGCCCTCAGTTCTTTATCCAGCTCGCGAAGTTTTGTCACAATCTCTTCGTTGTGTTCACTTTTTCCCAATGTTTTGCTTATGAAGCGCAGCTCTTCGGTAATACGGCGTCTGTCACGCCTCAGAGCCCTTTCCACGTCTGAGCGTATCCTTCTGTGCAATGATTGTATATCAGTCTGTGCCATCTTTGGTTTCGGACTTTGAGTCGGGATATTTTTGACCAGCCATATCTTTTGACAGGAATTTATGCATTTTTTCATAATAATAGCAATCCCAATATAACGGTTCATGCCCACAGCTCACAGTTGAAAATCGAAGTCTGCGGGGGGTAAAATCGGCTTTTTATTGACGGATCTGACTGCTGCATTACGGTTATAAGGATCTTGGCCAGTCTCAACCATCTGATTAAATTTGATTTTAAGAGACCCATTGTGCTATAGATTCAAAAATAATTAAGGCACGAAGGGGGAGGAACACCATGACAGATGAAAAGGCTTTGGAAGAACACACCGTGGCAGAGTTGAAAGAGATTGCAAAAAGTACCGGGAAGATAGAGGGCATCAGCGTCATGAAAAAGGCTGATCTGATAAGCGCCATAAAGGCTGTGCAGGATGAGATTGTGGAAACAGTGGATGATATCTCTCACGAAACAGCGGAACCGGTACCGGAAAAGGAGGTGACAAGGGAATCTGTACAAGAGTCCGAAGAAACAGTTGAGGAGGAAAAGGCTCCTCCTGAACCCGCTAAAGAGACACCCCAGAAGAAAGAGCCAAAGGCGCCTGGAAAGAAGACTGGAAAAACACCCGAGAAATCCCCGGAGACGGTATCGTCTCTGAAAGAAAAGATAGGGGTGCTCAAAGGGAAAAAGCAGGAAATGAAAGAGACGGGAGACAAGATGGGGGTTAACCGCCTCAGAAGAAGGATAAAAAGACTTAAAAAAAGGACAAGGGCACTGACGAAGGTTGCTTCTTAGACAAACCCCAAGTCGGATATCGGAGGTTGAGCTATGTTTGTAGGGAAAAAGATGACGAGAAATCTGGTAACGGTAACAGGGGATACGAGCATTCTCAAGGTCAAAAATCTTTTGAAGCAGCATAAGATCGATCAACTTCCTGTAGTGGAAGGAAGAAAACTGATAGGCATTATTACCGACAGAGACATCAGAGCTAATGCACCATCTCCGGCGAACACACTTTCCGTCCACGAACTGAACTATCTTCTTTCAAATATGAAGGCCCAGGATGTTATGACCAGGAAGGTGTTTACAACAACTCCCGGAGCTACTATTGAAGAAGCGGCCAGATTGATAAATGATAAACATGTCAATAGCCTGCCGGTTGTTGCTGGCGATGAACTGGTTGGTCTGATTACCACCTGTGATCTTCTGAATGTGCTTCTTGATTTTATGGGGGTGCAAAGTGCGCCGAGCGGCCGTGTGGAACTCCGGCTTTCAAGCAATATAGGTGAAATAGCGAAGATAGCGAATATCATAAACGATATGGGGCTGAGGATAGTGTCCCTGGTTTCTACCATAGACAAAGATGACAGCGATGTGCGTCCCACTCTTGTGAGAGTTAGTACGGACAATATCGATGAGCTTTGCAGGGTTCTTGGTGATGCCGGGTACACAGTTATTAATGAATACAAAATGGAAAAATAAGTAAAGCCAGAGATTTGATCCCACAGAAAGAAACAGAAAACATCCGCGTAATGAAAGCGGCGTGGGTTGTCGGACTCGCAACTCTGCTGAGCAGGGTATTTGGCTTTATCCGGGACATGGTGGTAGCGGGATTCTTCGGGGCAGGACCGGCCACCGATGCCTTTTTCGTTGCCTTCAGAATTCCCAATCTTCTCCGCCGCCTGTTTGCGGAAGGTTCTCTCACCATAGCCTTTATTCCGGTTTTCACCGGATACCTTAAAAGATCAAAGAAAGAGGCTGTTGAGTTTGCAAGCATCGCCTTTACTCTTCTCTCTATCATTCTCGCACTGGTCTCGGTTGCGGGCATTGTACTTTCCCCCTGGATCGTCAAGATTATGGCGCCCGGGTTTGCTGATGCTCCGGACACGTATGCGCTCACCGTATTCCTCACCCGTCTGATGTTTCCTTACATCTTTTTTATATCCCTGGTAGCGCTGTGCATGGGTATTCTCAATTCCTTCCGACACTTTGCCGCGCCTGCCCTCGCGCCGGTTATTCTTAATATCTGCATAATAGCAGCCGCATTTTTACTCAAGGACTGTTTCAGAGATCCGATACTATCTCTCGCAGTAGGTGTTATGGCGGGAGGTGTTCTTCAACTTGCCATGCAATTCCCGTTTTTGCTCAAGGTAGGGGCGAGGTTGAGGCCGAATTTTCATTTCAACCATCCGGGAATAAAAAGGATAGGCATTCTGATGCTTCCGGCGGTGTTCGGCGCAGCCGTTTATCAGGCAAGCATATTTATAAGCACGATCCTGGCATCCCTTCTTCCTGAAGGCAGTGTTTCGTATCTGTACTATGCCGACAGGGTGGTGCAGCTTCCTCTCGGAGTGTTCGCGATTGCGGTTGGAACGGCATCGCTCCCCAGTTTTTCGGAACAGGTAGCCGGAGGAGATTACACGGAATTGAAAAGGACGATAGCTTTTTCCCTGCGATTGATATTGTTTGTTACGATACCGGCGATGGTTGCCCTGATTGTCCTGCGCGTACCCATCATGTCCGTACTTTTCCAGCGTGGGAAATTCGATGCCGCGTCAACGGTTCTTACAGCTCAGGCACTGCTTTATTATGCCGTTGGCCTGTGGGCCTTTTCATGCATAAGGGTTATCGTATCAGCATTTTACGCCCTGCAGGATACCAGGACTCCTGTAAAAATTGCGGTTGTGGCGCTCCTTATTAATGTTATAATAAGCATCGCACTGATGTTTCCTATGAAACACGCCGGACTCGCACTTGCCACATCAATTGCCTCCGCGGTCAATGTCGTTATCCTTGCCGTGATATTGAAAAGGAAGGTGGGAGTGTTTCTTGAAAAGCGTTTCTGGACATCTGTATTCAAAACCATGCTGGCATCCGGGGTCATGGGGCTGTCGATACTTGTCGTAAACCACACGCTCGGATGGAGCAGCGAAGGGGACTTCGGAGAGAGGATGTTGTTCCTGACAGTTGCGGTGGCTGTGGGGCTTGCCGTATTTGCCCTCAGTTCACTCATCCTGGGCAGCTCCGAGATGAAAGCCCTTCTGCGAAGGAAGAATGGATAAAGGTTATGTTGCTGAAGATACATGACAAAAACCCCCAGATGCGGTTGATAACTAAGGCCGTTCAGGTGCTGGGTGAGGGTGGCATCGTGGTTTACCCCACGGACACGGCGTATGGGATGGGGTGCGACCTGTTCAATAAGAGGGGTATCGAGAAAATTTATGAGATAAAGAGGAGGAGTAAAAACCAGCCTTTCAGTTTTATCTGTTCCGACCTCGGTGATATAAGCAACTATGCCGTGGTGACCAATTATGCGTACAAGATCATGAAACGGTTGCTGCCCGGTCCCTATACGTTCATACTGGGGGCATCCAGGCTTGTCCCGAAGATCCTGCTGCCGAAAAGGAAAGAGGTAGGCATAAGGATTCCGGACAACGAGATATGCCTTTCCCTTGTCAGGGAATTCGGGAATCCCATAATCAGTACCACAGTGAAATCGCACGATGGTGAGATACTGACAGATCCGGACATAATAGAGAAAGAATTGGGACATTACATAGACATTGTTATAGATGGAGGTGTCCTGTCTCCTGAATTGTCAACGGTTATGAGTCTTGTGGATGATATCCCTGAAGTTATCAGAGAAGGGAAGGGCGATCCGGACGTGTTTTGACAGGACTGTGCCACAAAAATTTAGACGAAGCCTGCTTCTCAGGAAGTGGGTTTGGGGATTTTACATATTAGAAAGAGGATTATAATGACTAAGAAAATGCTTATAAATACGATAGATGAAGAAGAAAGCCGGATGGCCGTTGTTGAGGATGGAAATCTGGTGGAGTACAATCTGAGGATGTCTGTACGGGAACCGACAACCGGTAACATATACAATGGCGTTGTGCAAAATGTACAGCAGGGACTGCGGGCGGCTTTTGTGGAATATGGTGCCGGCAAGAGCGGCTTCCTGCCGCTGCGTGATGTCGGAGCCGAATACTTCGGCGAAAACAGAAAGCTGCCGATAGGGAAAAAACTGCCCGTTCAGGTCGTCAGAGAAGAAAAAGGATCCAAGGGAGCGATGCTTACAACATATATTTCGCTTCCCGGACGGTACCTCGTTCTCATGCCCAACAGGCAGAGCGGTGGAATCTCCCGCAAAATAGAGAATGAAGCGGACAGAAAGAAGCTCAAACAGGCAATGGAGCAGATAACCGAACAGGAGGACATGGGATTTATCGTTCGCACCGCCGGCATGAACAGAACAAAACAGGAGCTTATTCGTGACTACCAGATGTTGTCAAGGCTGTGGAAGGACATAAAGGAAAAATCAGAAAAGACTGCAGGGCCCGGGCTGATATATCAGGAAACCGACTTCGCTATTCGTGCGTTCAGGGATTATTACACATCGGATATAGATGAGATACTGGTTGATGATCCGGAAACCGCTCGGAAGATGAGGACCTACTGCAGGGCTGTTTCACCGAGAAATGTCAGGATGATAAAGTTTTATAAGGAAGAGGTGCCGTTGTTCGATCGATATGATATCGAGGACCAGATTAACGAGATATATCAACGGCACGTCAACCTGAAATCGGGTGGCTCCATTGTGATAGAGCCGACTGAAGCGGGGATAATCATAGACGTGAACTCGGGCCGTTCGAACAAGCGGAACGTGGAAGAGACTGCGTTTAAAACGAACATGGAAGCGGCTGGAGAGATAGCGAGGCAGCTCCGCTTGCGGGACCTTGGGGGGCTCATCGTGGTCGATTTCATCGACATGATGGACAAGAATCACATTAATGAGGTGGAAAAGACCTTCCGGGACGCACTGAAGGTGGACCGGTCCAGGATACAACTGGCAAAGATATCAAGATTCGGCATGCTGGAACTGTCCCGCCAGAAGAAGCAGTCTACGATACAGGAAATCAGTTATGCAATATGTCCCCATTGCAAAGGAAGTGGTGTCAGACCGTCTGTAGAATATCTGGCTATTAGCGCGCTCAGAAGAATCAAATCCGAAGCGGTGAAAGAAAGGTCTTCAGAAATTGCCATCACACTTCCGCCCGAGGTAACCGAATATCTCCTTAACCAGAAGAGAAGCAAGATAAGCAAACTGGAGGAGCTCCATGATGTTTCCGTGCACATCTCGGGAGAATCAGACCTGCTGTGGGGCGAATTTCATATCAAAAAGGTACAGAGAACAGAAGTTGCCCCTGAGGCGGTGGGTGAAAGCACAGGGGAGGAGGATACAGCGGTAGCCAAGCCGACCGGCAGCAGGCCGGCTCGGAGGAGAAGAAGACCTCGACAGACCAAGCCCGGAAATTCTAAACATCCCGGAATCCCGGCAAAGGATGCCGCGCCGGCTCAACCCATTGCAACGGATACAGCGGGTGTAACGGAATCACGTACAGACCTTCCTGAAAGAATGCCGGACTCCGAGCAGAAGAAGACCATAGTAAAAAAGATATATGATTTTTTCAAATGAACAGGCATTGATAATCCCTTTCCTCAGGCGGATATAGCGAAAAGGAATATGAAGAGAATTTCAGGAAATATCGTTGATGTATTAAATTCCAGAATTTGCTCGGGAACCCTGGTAATTTCGGAGGGCAGGATAGCCGACATTATCCGGGAAGAGACTGGTGATGATACCTATATCATACCCGGTTTTGTCGATGCCCATATCCATATCGAAAGCTCGATGCTGACACCTGCTGAATTTTCCAGGATAGCGACGGTGCACGGTACAGTTGCCACGATATCCGATCCACATGAGATTGCGAATGTGTTAGGTACTGAAGGCGTCAAATATATGATAGAAGACGCAAAGATGGCCCCTCTGAAGTTTTGTTTCGGAGCACCTTCCTGCGTTCCGGCTACGCCCTTTGAAACAGCGGGTGCCGTATTGGGAGTGAAAGAGGTGGAAGAACTGCTCAAACTGGATGAGATCGGATACCTGGGTGAAGTCATGAACTTCCCCGGAGTGCTCAATGGCGATACGGAGGTCATGGAAAAAATCCGCACTGCCGCAGAATACTCTAAACCGGTTGACGGCCATGCTCCGGGTCTGCGTGGAGCTGAACTGGAGAGATACATGAACGCCGGGATATCGACAAATCATGAGTGCCTTTCGTGTGACGAGGTGGTTGAGAACATCGAAAAGGGCGTTAAAGTTCAGATCAGAAAAGGGTCCGCGGCTGATATCTTTGAAGAATGTCTCCCCATCCTTGACGAGCACTATGAAAGCTGCATGTTCTGCAGCGACGACAAACACCCCGATGACCTGCTGAAGGGCCACATCAATGATATGGTGAAGGGGGCGATCGATTATGGCGTTGATGTCATGAAGGTTCTGAGGATCGCGTCGGTGAATCCTGCATTGCACTATCGCCTGGATGTGGGGCTGCTTCGCAGGGGTGATCCCGCGGATTTCATCAGAGTCGACAACCTCACCGATCTCAATATCTTGGAAACGCATATCGATGGCAGGATCGTGGCGCGTGAAGGCGCCTCACTGATACCCGAAGGGGCTACAAAGATCATCAACAACTTTCATGTGGCCCCCAAAGAGCCGGATTCATTCGAAATCCCATATGTCGAAGGCAGAATATATATAATAAAGGCCACCGATGATACGCTGTTTACAGATAAACTGATTGATATTCCAAAAGTGGAAAACGGTTGTGCGGTGTCGGATACGAAGAGAGATATCCTCAAGCTGGCGGTCGTGAACCGTTACAAGAGCACAAAACCGGCAGTGGGTTTTGTCAACAACTTTGGTATACAGACCGGCGCGATTGCATCCAGCGTGGCACATGATTCCCACAACATTGTGGCCGTCGGGGTTTCTGATGAGGATATATGCAGAGCTGTCAATCTGATTATCAGTAACCGCGGAGGAATAGGAGCTGTTTTGGGGAACAGGGAGATGATACTCCCGCTGCCGATCGCCGGAATCATGAGTGATAAGGATTACGCTAGCGTGGCCGACGGATATACACGGCTCGACAAAATGGCCAAGGCTATGGGATCAAGACTGCGGGCACCCTTTATGACCCTGTCATTCATGGCGCTCCTTGTTATCCCCAGGATAAAGATGAGTGATAAAGGGTTGTTCGACGCCGAGGCATTCGGTGCCATAGATCTCTTTTGCCGGTAGTGCGAAGCTTTTTACTTGATTATAGCCGGCATCTGGAATAAAGTAGCATTCATAGAATTCAGGGGTGCTCGGGACATAGTGATCCCGGGCTGAGATGATACCCTTTGAACCGGATCTGGGTAATGCCAGCGCAGGGAGAGAGAGTTGCACATCTTTTGAAGGCGTACCCCCAACCGGGTACGCCTTTTTTGTTTTTGACCGGGAGCGGAGGGCATGAATAAGACAATTTTTGTCATATCGGGCGGTGTCATGGATGATCTCCGGTTTTTGTACGATGAGATCAGAAGCGTCGGTGATCCGGTGATTATCTGCGCCGACGGTGCGGCTCAGAGGTTGAAAGAGCTTGATATCGTGCCTGATTTCATTGTGGGCGATATGGATTCTGTTGATGAAGACACCCTGAGATATTTCGAGACAAAAGGGAGCAGGATCATCCGGCATCCCGCAGACAAGGACGAAACCGATACGCAGCTCGCGCTTGAGTGCGCGTTCGAGATGAATCCGGACGGAATACGCATATTCGGCGCCCTCGGGGGGAGGGTTGATCACATGCTGGCGAATATATCTCTCCTTGTGCTGTGCGCGAAGCGGGGGATTGATGCGAGGATTATTGATAAGCAATGCGAGCTGTTTGTTATAGACGACTTATGCGTGATCGATGGTAAAGAAGGGGAGACAGTTTCTCTGCTCCCTCTCTCTTCGAAGGTGTCAGGGATACAACTCGAAGGATTCAGATACCCCCTCACTGATGCAGTGATGGAGATTGGGGTGCCGTATGGTATCAGTAACAGGCTGATTGGGACACGAGGAACTATTTCGGTGAAGTCAGGATATCTGCTGGTTATACGGCAGTTTGGAATTTAGAGGGGTACGATATGACGATAAAGAGAGTGTTGACTATAGCGGGATCGGATTCCGGCGGCGGAGCCGGTATACAGGCCGATCTGAAGACGATTACAGCGCTCGGCGGTTTCGGCATGAGCGTGATCACGGCCCTGACCGCTCAGAATACATTAGGTGTGCATGGAATTCATGAGATCCCCATAGATTTCATCGAAAAGCAATTCGATGCGGTGGCTACCGATATCGGTGTTGATGCCGCGAAGACGGGGATGCTCTCCAGTTCTGAGATCATGAGGACCGTCGCGGGAAAAATTAAGGAATACCGTATCAAAAAACTGGTCGTTGATCCGGTAATGGTGGCCAAGGGAGGGGCGATGCTTATAAAGCAGGAGGCGAAGAAGACCCTGATAGAAGAGCTTTTGCCCCTGGCTTGTGTGATCACCCCCAATGTTCCCGAGGCGGAAGAACTGACCGGTATGGAGATTATGACCGTTGAAGACATGAAAAAAGCTGCCAAAGACATACACCGGATGGGTGCGAAAAATGTCTTTGTAAAAGGGGGACACATGTCGGGGGACGCCCTTGATATTCTTTATGATGGCGTTGATTTCCATGAGTTTACCTCAGAGAGGATAGACACGAAGAATACGCACGGTACCGGATGCACGACCTCTGCCGCTATCGCCACGGGACTTGCGCAGGGTATGGATGTGTACGAGGCGGTCAAAAGGGCGAAGGAGTACATAACCGTGGCCATCAAGTATTCAATCTCCATAGGCAAAGGGCACGGTCCGACCAACCATATGGCCTATGTGCTGGACAGGTGCGAAAGACCGTAGTCAAGAGGATTGGCATGCTTTCAGTTTCAGGTCTGACAAAGAATTTTGAGGATCTTACCGTTATGGAAGGGTTTGACCTGACCGTACCCAGGGGAGGTTTTACCACTCTTATAGGGCCGTCCGGTTGCGGCAAAAGCACCCTTTTTGATATCCTGACAGGCGTTTTCCCAAGGGATGGCGGCCGGATATCCTGGCTGGGAGAAGATGTTCCCGATCTGATGAGCAATGCTGCTTACATGCAGCAGAAAGACCTGCTTCTCCCGTGGCTCTCCCTGATTGACAATGCCCTGCTTCCGGCAAAGATTGCCGGGATCGATGAGAATAATTCACGGGAGAAGGCGTCGGCACTGTTCGGCCGACTGGGGCTGCACGATTTCGAGAAGTATATACCACAGAAGGTATCCGGCGGCATGCGCCAGCGCTGCGCGCTGGTACGGACCCTGATGTTCGAGCATGAACTGGTTCTTCTGGACGAACCTCTTTCTTCTCTTGACGCCATCACCCGGAGAAGCTTGCAGGCCTTGCTCCTGTTGCTCCAGAGTGAATTTAACAAGACCATACTGATGATCACGCACGATATAGAGGAGGCCCTGCTGCTGTCTGATGAACTGCTTGTCATGACTCCTATGCCGATGCAGGTGAGAGAACGGTTTGTCCTGGAGATGCCGAAACCCCGAAGAAGCAGTAATCCTGAATTACTGAAGATAAAAGAGCATGTGCTCGAGGAACTGGAGGGGGATTTGAATGATACGATCTAACTGGATTTCCCTTCTGATTTTCCTGGCTGTCATTGCAGTCTGGGAGTTTGCCTGCGGGTGGTTTTCTATCCCCGATTTCATTCTTCCTGCTCCTACTGGGGTAATAAAGACGACAATAGGAAAGGCCTCTCTTCTCCTTCCGCACGCGGGTGTGACCGCGCTGGAGATCATCATGGGAATCGTCCTGTCACTGCTGGTGGCGGTACCGATCGCGACGGTGATGTTCGCCTTCCCTTCAATGGAACGAGCCCTGTCACCTTTTCTCGTGGCATCTCAGGCGGTGCCTGTGTTCGCCCTGGCTCCTCTCCTGGTGATTTGGCTTGGGTATGGTCTCGCCAGCAAGGTTCTGATGGCGGCGATTATTATCTTCTTTCCTATAACAGTCAGTCTGCTTGAGGGATATAAGAACTGTGATCGTGAATACGCGGTTTTTTTCGGTCTGATGGGGGCCGGATTCTGGAAGAAGCTGCGCCTCCTCTACTGGCCCTGGGCCCTTCCCTATTTCTTCTCCGGGCTGAAGGTGGGAGTCACCGTTGCCACGATAGGGGCGGTCATCGGAGAGTGGGTGGGAGCGCAAAGAGGCCTGGGGTATCTGATGATACAGGCAAACGCGAGGCTGCAGGTCTCGCTGGTTTTCGCGGCGATACTGTGGCTCTCCGTTATGGGTCTCGCCATGTGGGTATTTGTTGGTTTTCTTGAAAAGAAGGTTATTTACTGGAGATAAGGAAAGGAAAGTATTTTTATGAAAAGCAAATTCAGGATATTCGTTTCAATCGTTCTTGTGCCGTTTTTTCTGCTGACGGCGTCTTCGATCTGCGCCGCTCAGAAGGTTACGCTTATGCTTGACTGGTTTCCCAATATAGATCATCTCCCCATTTATGTGGCGCAACAGGAAGGATTCTTTGGCGATGAAGGGCTCGATGTCACGATACTGACACCTTCTTCGACTACAGACGCACTGAAACTCGTTGCTTCCAACAATGTTGATATTGCCGTCTCGTACGAACCGCAGGTGATTATCGGTGCCTCGGCTGGCCTTGAGATCCGGGTTATCGGAAGACTGGTGGAACATCCTCTCAGTGTTCTCCTTTTTCTGAAGGGAAAAGGGATCACAAACCCCTCAGATCTCGAAGGCAAGACAATCGGGTACACCGTTCCGGGGATGATGGATGTGCTGATGGAGGCATTTGCAAAGATCAACGGAATTAAAAACTATGTGCCGATCAATGTAGGTTTCGCCATTCTACAGTCCCTGGTGGCTCAGAAGGTGGACGCGATTATGGGCCCCTACAAGAACTACGAAACGGTGGAGCTAGAGGAGAAAGGGTACCAGGCCGGCTGGTTTGAGCTCAATGAGTGGGGCATCCCGGACTACGACGAACTGGTCTTTATCAGTGGAGAGCGGGCGGCGGAGGAAAAGGCGGAGGTCCTCAGGGGATTCACCCGGGCGATAGACCGCGCCATTTCCCGGACGAGGAAAGATCCTCAAAGGGCCCTTGAATCATATTTCAGCGCCGTACCCGAAGCCCCGCGCGATATGGAATCCAAGGCGTTCGAGATTACCCGTCCCCTTTACGCCCACAGCCAGACCTGTGACACGAAAAAATGGCAGGAATTCGCTGATTTTGCCTTTCGTTACGGACTCATTCAAAAGAAGGTGGACGTAACGGCCATACTAGGCAAATAGAAAGGAAGTGTATGATGATTACAGCAAAGGATATTTATCTGGATATTGAAAAGATCAGGGAGACATCCCCCCTGATCCACAACATAACCAATTATGTGGTGATGAACAGTACCGCCAACGCGCTTCTGGCGATAGGGGCGTCTCCGGTTATGGCGCACGCCGTGGAGGAAGTGGAGGAGATGACAGGTATTGCCCGTGCGCTGGTTATCAATATAGGCACCCTGAGTGAACCATGGGTTCAAGCGATGCTCTTTGCCGTCAGACGGGCCGGTGAGCTG
>JAFGQD010000016.1 GCA_016935875.1 Deltaproteobacteria bacterium | reverse complement strand
TCTCATTGAACCATTTTACAGTACCGTTATGCATTGTGACAATCCTCCTTTCCTGATTTTTCTAAAGCCGGATTGCCTACATGCAGAAGAAGCCGAAGGCTGAACATTCGGCCGTTCGGCTTCGTACTTCAAAATATTCTAATCCTAACTTTACCGCACCCTGCCAACTATCTGTTAGAGGGGTACCCATTTTGTAGCGGCGGCACTATATAGTATTTTAAAGGGAAGTCAAGGTATTTTCCCCGAATAAAAATACATGGCGTTCCGTCCCCGTTTCTGCTACAAGTAGATGCCCGGCATTGATCAGATCAAGCCGGGTTTTATATTATTTACATGGAGAGTGAAATAAAAAGCATGCAAAAACAACATATCAGAAATATCGCAATCATTGCCCACGTCGATCACGGAAAGACAACTCTTGTCGACGGGATGCTCAGGCAGAGTGGTATTTTCAGAGAAAATCAGCAGGTAGCAGAACGTATCATGGATTCAATGGATCTCGAACGGGAGCGCGGTATTACCATCATGGCAAAAAACACGGCTGTCTGGTATGGCGATGTCAAGATTAACATCGTTGATACGCCCGGTCACGTCGATTTCGGCGGGGAAGTGGAACGGAGCCTTAATCTGGTCGATGGAGTGCTCCTGCTCGTTGATGCCAGCGAAGGCCCCCTGCCGCAGACCCGTTTTGTCGTCAAGAAGGCACTTGCCAAAAAGTTACCCGTTATCGTGGCCGTCAACAAAATCGATCGCAGCGATTCCAGAATAGAAGAAGTTGTCAATGAAGTGTACGATCTTTTTATCGACCTCGATGCGACGGAAGAACAAATAGAATTTCCCATACTGTACACCAATGCCAAAACCGGGGTTGCCCATATAAAACCGGGTGACGACTCAATCAATTTGCGACCGCTCTTCGAGGCAATCATCTCCTATATCCCCGCGCCTCAGGCAACCGACGACAAAAACCCGCAGTTTCTGATAACAAATCTCGACTATGATTCTTACGTCGGGCAGATTGCCCTCGGCCGCCTGGAGAACGGTGTCCTGGAGATGAATAAGAACTATTCCCTGTGCGGAGCAGAAAAAACGACAGCGGGGATAAAATTTTCCGCTCTCTATACGTTCGATGGATTAAAAAAGGTGCCGGTTGACAGGGTAGAATCCGGCGATATCATTGCTCTTTCAGGCGTTGGTCATGTGGCAATCGGTGATACGATATCTTCCGAGGAAAGGCCAATCCCTCTCCCCCGCATTTATATTGATGAACCGACCGTTTCGATGATCTTTTACGTCAATAACAGCCCCACAGCCGGCACTGAAGGCAAGTTTCTGACCTCCCGACACCTGAAAGACCGCCTTGAGAGAGAAAGCCTGAAAAACGTAGCACTGGAAGTCAAGTTTCTGACCCGAAAGGATATGTTCGAAGTCTGCGGTCGGGGGGAACTGCAGATGGCCGTGTTGATCGAAACCATGCGCCGGGAAGGGTACGAGTTCATGGTATCCAAGCCGCAGGTGATCACAAAAGAGGAAAACGGGAAAGTCCTCGAACCGACCGAACGGATTCTGATCGATATTCCTGAAGAATTTATCGGCATCATCACGGAAGTGATTTCCAAACGGAAAGGACGTATGACGAATCTGATCAACAAGGGCAGCGGACGCGCAAAGCTCGAGTTTATCATACCGTCGAGGGGATTAATCGGCTTTAGGACCCACTTTCTGACTGATACAAAAGGTGCGGGTGTGATGAATACGCTCTTTGAAGGATACGGGCCATGGTTCGGCCCGATACCACAGCGAGCGAACGGGTCACTGGTCGCCGACAGGGCCGGCAGGGTCACGCCCTACGCGAGCCTTGCCATGGAGGATCGGGGAGAACTCTGTGTTGAAACCGGAACGGACGTATACGGCGGCATGATTATCGGCGAGCGAAACAGACCTGGTGATTTGAATGTAAATATCACCAAGGAAAAACATCTGACGAATATGCGCAGTGCCACATCAGATGCCACGGTAACCCTGCGACCGCCGAGACGCCTCTCACTGGATCAGTCGATAGAATTTATCTCTGAAGATGAACTTATCGAAGTGACGCCAAAGAGTATCCGCCTGCGCAAGATGGAACTGTTCAGCAAATAAGGAGCTTGCATCGGATAAACACATGGGCAATAACAGCGAACATATTCCGGACACCCGATTAGTCCGTTCCAGTGATGACGAAAAGGAGGAGTTCATCATCCGGCCTGTTGGAATCATACACACGCCGCATACGGACCCTTCCAAGACACCGATCCAGCCCGTCTTTGCGAGGGGTGTAAAGGGGACGGTAACGGTCAAACCGGAGTATTCCGAAGGGCTGCTGGATCTGGATGGATTTTCCCATATCTATCTTCTCTACTATTTCCATAAGTGTAAAGAGGTACGGCTTATCCTCAAACCCTATCTCGAAGATACAGAGCGTGGCCTGTTCGCAACTCGCGCCCCATGCAGACCGAATCCTTTGGGTATCAGCATTGTCAGATTATTGTCCGTCAGGGACAATATCCTGCGGGTAGAGGATGTTGATATATTGGACGGCACCCCCCTGATCGATATAAAACCATACTCGAGACGTTTTGACGTGCGCGAGAACGTACGGTCCGGATGGCAGGATGCTATAGAGGATGATGCGGCGGAAATCCTGGGACGCAGGGATTTTAAGAAAAGATAAATGTATAGTAACAGCAGGAGGTTATGGTTGTTCTTCACGGCGGGTTTGTCATTTTATTTGCATCTTCCGATATGTTCTGATATGAACCACCTCCGTTATGGCCTGAGAGAAAGACTTCGGGGGGGTGTTTCTCGAACCCTCCACTCAGATAATATATCCTCACAAAAGGGGGAGGAATTATGCCTCAAAATAACTTTAGCAAATTCCAGGGCGCCGACAGGTACGTTCTGGATGATGAGCTTGCCGAAATTGTGAATGTCTCGATGGCACTGGAGATGCCTCTTCTCCTCAAGGGAGAACCGGGAACGGGCAAGACCATGTTGGCTTACGCTATCGCGGAGAGCCTCAGCATGCCCCTGATTGTCCTGAATGTCAAATCAAGCATGAAACTGGTGGATGCCCTGTATCAGTACGATACGCTGACCCGTCTTAACGACAGTCGATTCGGAGATTCCAGCAGGGATGTCAGCAATATCGGAGAGTATATAAAAATGGGGAAGATCGGGCAGGCATTTGTCGCGGATACAAAAACGGTACTTCTCATTGACGAAATCGACAAGGCCGACACGGATTTTCAGGATGATATGCTGGATGTCCTGGATCAGATGGAATTTGATATTATGGAGATAGACAAAACCATCTCCGCGAAACATCGCCCTGTCATCATCATTACCTCAAACGCCAAGAAAGACCTCTCCGATCCCTTCCTCGGACGGTGCAATTTCCATCATATTGCCTTTCCGGGAGAGGATACCATGCGTATGATTATCGGTGTCCACTTTCCCGATCTGGGAAGGGAGACAACCGATGCCTGCATCAAGACCTTTTATAGTTTGCGGAAACTGGAAGGCATAGAGAAAAAACCTGCCACCAGAGAACTCATAAATTGGATACGGGCACTGAAGGCCGATCCTGATTTCAAACTGTCGATTCTCGAGAGGGGCGATATACCGTACCTTGGAGTACTTTACAAGAAAAGCCCGGATATGAAAGTGGCAAACGGCTTGATTGCACGGCATCGCCGGTAGAGGAAGCCATACGACAGCCCTACAGGAGAAAGTATCTTGTTTGTCAGTTTCTTCTATAACCTAAGAGAACATGGTATCCCGGTATCGCCCACATCTTTTCTCAGGCTCCAGCGAGCCCTTTGTACGGGTCTGATCAGTTCTCTGAATAGCTTCTACATCATTGCCCGTTCAATATTAGTCAAGAGTGAGCGATATTTCGATGTGTATGATCAGGTGTTCGCGTACCACTTCAAAGGTGTGGAACTGCCTGAGCTCGAAGACGTAGAACTTGACGAGATGGCGAAGATGCTCCTGAAGGAGTGGTTGAAAAATCCGGCCGCTGTCGCCGCCGCCCTCGACGTCGATGAAAAAGAACTGAGCAAACTTACCCCGGAAGAGCTGGAAAAATATTTTCTCGATCGCCTCAAAGACCAGACCGAGGCCCATCATGGCGGCAAAAAGTGGATAGGCACCGGTGGAACCTCGCCCGTGGGACATTCCGGTTATCATCCCGGAGGGATGCGCGTTGGGGGGGCTTCGCGGAACAGATCGGCCATAAAGGTAGCCCTCGACCGGCGCTATAAGGATTATTCCCAGGAAGGTCCCCTGACCCAGTCACAGATTGGAGAGGCATTGAAAAAGCTTCGCAGGATGGTGCCTTCCGGACCGATGGATGTCGTCAATATTCAAAAAACGATTTATGAAACCATGCGGAATGCCGGTGAGATAGAGATTATTTTTGATCGTCGCCTCGCGGACCGGCTGAAGGTTATCCTGCTGATAGATAACGGCGGTTGGTCCATGGACCCCTATATTCCACTGGTGCAGACACTCTTTGATTACACCAGAAATCAATTCAAGGATCTCAAGACCTATTTTTTTCATAACACCATCTACGACAGGGTGTGGTCTGACGCGGCCAGATACCGTAACCCGGAATTGATCACAGATTTTGTAAAGAAAGACCCGGAGACAAGGATCATCATCGTGGGTGATGCCAGCATGGCACCGTATGAACTGATGGCTGAGGGGGGATCAATCTATTTTGGCGAAGCTAAACGGAGACCCAGCATTGAGAATCTCCAGTTTCTTGCTCAAACTTTTCGGCACTGTGTCTGGCTCAATCCGAATTCCAAATATACATGGGCGAACACGTGGACCACTGATATTATACAGAAGGTATTCCCCATGTTTGGGCTTACGCTGGACGGACTGGACAGTGCCGTCAGCCACCTGATGTCACGAAATTAAAGGATTTGATTAAGGAATAGCTTGGTACGTTCCTGGGTGGGATTCTTAAAGAAGTGTTCGGGCGTTCCTTCCTCTATGATCGCCCCGTAATCCATGAATATAACCCGGTCCGCCACTTCTCGGGCAAAACCCATCTCGTGTGTGACCACGATCATGGTGATCCCCTCCTTCGCCAGTTTTATCATGACGTCGAGGACCTCTCCGATCATCTCGGGATCCAGCGCCGATGTGGGTTCATCGAAGAGCATGATCTTGGGTTTCAT
>JAFGQD010000125.1 GCA_016935875.1 Deltaproteobacteria bacterium | reverse complement strand
TTGAGTAAGCACCTTCTCCTGAATAACTTTGAGGATTTTAACCTGAAGATTTAAAGGAAGCTCACCTATCTCATCTAAAAACAACGTCCCGTTTTGGGCCAACGCAATCAGCCCCAATTTACCCTCTCGAAGCGCACCAGTAAAGGCACCCGGTTTATAGCCGAATAATTCTGACTCCAGCAGAGTCTCGGGGATAGCACCACAGTTGATCTCGATAAAGGGGCCATCTTTTCTTACACTTTGCTGATGAATTAGTTTGGCAAACACATTCTTTCCTACTCCGGATTCTCCAGTAATAAGGAGATTTATATCCACTTTTGCCAACTTAACTGACAGTTTTATCAGGTTTTTAGTCTTTGAACTTTCTGCAACGATTTCTGGAAAAACGACTTCCTTTTCCCTGATCTCTTTGATCTCCAATGAATACCGCTCCATTTTATTTTCCAAATCGTGCATCTCTTTGTAGAGATCCTTAATATTTGCAAGCTCATCCATAGTGCTGCTATACGTCAACACTCTGATAATCTGATTGTTGTCATCAAAAAAAGGGACTGCATTAACAAGAAATCTTGCTCCCGAAAAAGTTTTCTGAAGGACGGTTACTTTTTTCTTTGTTCTCAAAGCTATGGCAACAGTTGACGGCCTGAATAGCCCTTTCCTTTCAGCATCATAAACACTTGTTCCTACAATTTCATCCGCTGTTACTCCACATAATTCTTCAAAAAGTTCATGAGCTTTTAATATGATTCCTTTCCCATCCGTAACCAAAACATGGTTATGAAGAGAATCTAAAATTGGAAGAATTGAGTCAAAAGTAGCTTCAGAAAGAGTTTTTCTATCAAGATCACGCCCCATCTGATCCACTGGGAAAAAGTATATCTCATAATAGTTTGTAAATGCTAAATAAAGATTTGTAATTATAAGAAATTGTTTATTATTATATCCTGCAACCGTGACCAGTGGTTGATCATGGGTTCGAGCTAATTCAAATTCGCGGAAGATTGTGTGTATAGTTTTACCAATAACCGTTCCGGATTCTTGTAACAATACCAAAGCTGTTTGATTTGCATAAATAATTATATTATTTTCTATCTTCAGAAAACCAACATTGGCAAATTTTTCTTTATTATATTTTTTCTTCACTCTTTAAAAATCCTTCCTAAGTTTTGAATCGAGAAATAGATTAATATGTATACATAAGAAAAGTATATCCTGTTTATTTTACCGAGGCCGCTTCCACATAAATCAGTTTTTAAAAAAGAGCCAATAATTTATATATTAGAAATTTACACGCCCAAACTTGGTTATTCACAATTTAAGTTATTTTTAAATCGGTTCGATAAGATGAGTCCGTGTCCCTAATCAAGTGCGACCAGCAAACCATCGAGGAGTGTATTTCTTTCAGTCCGTGTCTATCCCAATTTTATAACCACTGAGTTCAATAAAATAGTTTCCATGTCACGACATCTTTAAAAAGACAAAGGGGTTACCGCCCTTTGAAGATGGCACCATATTTCTCACGTTGGTTTCTCTTCTTGGGAACCACTACCCTTCAGGCACAAGATTTCTTGATGTTACTCAAGTAATCACAGTGACAAAAGCAAGTACAGTACCAATCATACCAAAGAGTGGCCAGTATCTCGACATGGCTGGAATTACTACCGGAACATGACATGCCTCAATTAATGACGGCCTTACCATAATCAACTTTTTAGTAGGATTATATTATGATAACTACTGATATGTAAGAACGGATTTTTATTATATCACATTCCCATACTATGTAAAGATAATGTCCGCAACAGTATCATTACACTCAGCTCAGATTATCCCTTCATGGGGAGCCGAGTTGATCTCTCTTTTTTTGCCGGATGGATGGAAGGTCTTATTGGTCTCAGGGTGACCTTTGCCGTGAGTACTCTGTTTGAACTTACAGGAATTCCACTGCTGTTTTTCCTGCTGTAGCAACCACTTCCTCATGAAAAGATCGTATAATGGAATCAAAATGGATTCAGATCCCGCACGTTACAAGAAGGTTCTACAGACACCGGCGGTCATCCTGCAATACCGTCTTACATAAGAGCATCAACCGGTACATATTCAAGTCCAAAGGCGTCGGCAACCCCTTTACAGGTTACCTTGCCTTTTATCACATTGGCACCATGTTTGATTTCAAGGTTTTCTCTGAAAGCCCTTTTCCAACCCTTGTTTGCGATTTCGATGGCGTAAGGCAAAGTAGCATTGGTAAGAGCCAGTGTCGATGTCTTCGGTACGGCGCCGGGCATATTGGCAACGCAGTAGTGAAGCACTCCGTCCACGGTGAAAACGGGATCCATGTGTGTGGTGGCCTTTGATGTTTCAAAACACCCCCCCTGGTCGATGGCAACGTCGACCATGACGGAGCCCCTTTTCATGGTTTTTAACATGTCCCGGGTTACCAGTTTCGGCGCCTTGGCTCCGGGGATGAGTACAGCGCCGATCACCAGGTCAGCTTCCCGTATGAGCTTGCGAATCGTAACCGGTTTTGACATGAGCAGAAAACAATTCTTCGGCATTACGTCACTCAGATAGCGGAGACGATACAGGTCGTTATCAAGCAGATACACCTTGGCACCCAGACCGCATGCCATTTTTGCTGCATTGGTCCCCACGATCCCGCCCCCGATGATGAGTACGGTGCCGGGATCAACTCCCGGAACTCCCCCCAGAAGGACTCCGGCTCCTCCCCGGGACATTTCCAGGTAACGGGCGCCCTCCTGGATTGACATACGCCCTGCCACTTCACTCATCGGGTTAAGGAGGGGCAGCGACCGATCCTCCTTCTGTATGGTTTCATAGGCTATATTTACAGATCCACTCTGGACGAGGTGTCTGGTCAGTTTTTCATTCGCGGCGAGGTGGAGGTATGTGAAGATGATCTGCCCCTTCCTGATACATTCATATTCCAACGGCAGCGGCTCCTTGACATGCATTACCATTTCTGCGCGTTCGTAGATTTCCCTGGGGCATTCCACTATCTCTGCTCCGGCATTTACGTAAATTTTATCCGTGAATCCGCTCTTTATGCCGGCTTTTTTTTCTACGAGAACGGTATGACCGTTCTGTTTCATCACTTCGACCCCACCAGGGGTCATCGATACTCTGTTCTCTTCGGCCTTTATTTCTTTGAGAATTCCAACAATCATTGCATACTCCTTCAGGATGGATATATCTAATCTATCATATTAGTATTAACAAGCTTCGAGAGTACATCTCCCAAAGACAGGCGGTATCAGGGATCCATGAACAGTTAAAATACCATTGAGCTTGTTCCAAAGTTCCCGTCAATCAGTATCTGTTACCAGAATACGGACCCTTCTATCACCTTTAAGAGTCTTTGTATATCTTCAGGATAAATGTCGCCAATGTTTCCGATCCTGAACGTATCGAGCTTGGTCACTTTACCCGGATAGATCACGAAACCCTTCGCTTTGAGTTTGTTATAGAAGTCCTTGAAATTGTATTTTTTACTCTCAGGACTGTAAAAGGACGTAATAATCGGTGACTGGAACTCGTCGGGCAGAAGCGTTTTGAAGCCAAGTCTTCTCATCCCTTCGACCAGAATCCTCTGGCTGGTGCTGTATCGCTCGTGCCTCTTTTCAATTCCGCCTTCTTCCTCCAGTTCCAGCATCGCCTGATAAAAAGCCCTTACAACGTGAGTGGGAGAGGTGTAGCGCCACTTGCCCCCGTCCGCTTCCATCACCTGCCACTGGTCATAGAGATCAAGGGAGAGCGAGCGGGCGTACCCCTTTATCTTCTTCATTTCCTCTTTCCTGGCGATGATAAAACCAAAGCCCGGAACTCCCTGGATGCATTTGTTTGCGCTTCCAACGCAGAAGTCAATGTTCAACTCGGAAATATCCATGGGGATTCCACCGAAAGTGCTTATGGTGTCGGTAAAGTATATCTTCCCGTACTTCTTTACTATCTCGCCTATCGTATCAATGGGATTGAGCATACCGGTGGTCGTTTCACCGTGTACAACGGCAACGTGGGTTATATCCGTATCTTCCTTCAGGGTTGACTCAAGCTTCTCCAGGTCGGGCCTTGCCAGTTCCCCGCTGTCATGAACGACGGTGTTTATCTTGAGCGTCTTGGAGGTCAGGGCAATCCTGTCTCCGTAGGCTCCGTTTGCGAGAACGAGAAGTTTACCCCCGGGGGGGATTACGGAACCGATAATCGATTCAACGGAAAAAGTGCCGCTCCCCTGCATAAGAACGGTTGTGTATTCTTGAGTTTTTTTCGTGGCCAGCTCTAGGAGCTTTGCCCGTAAATTTTTCACCAGGGTCTTATAATCATCATCCCAGGTGCACCAGTCTCTGAGCATGACGGCCTTTACCGTCTTTGTTGTCGATAATGGTCCCGGTGTCAACAGTAGATAGGGATTATCCGGTATGTATTTTATATCCATTGCGTATCTCCTTTGTAACATGTCACATGACTTTCAATTGTTTATAAAACATAATCAACGGTCAGGGCAATTCCTATGGCGTGAAATCATACAGCCTTAGTAGTATAAATCAAACTAATAATAATCATGATGATAATAACTAAATATTATTATTGAAATTCACAGGTCACCTGGTTACTCTCGAGCATAAGCACAACAGCAAAGGTACCCTGCGTGGAATTGATTCATGGTATTGAAGGTAAAAAAAGCGGAAGAGAGTATGAGGATGATCTACAGTCGAGGTGAGTCTTGGTATTGTTAGGTGTCCGAGTCTAGCAGGCGAAGCAACTCGTCGGAGGCCTCACGGATGGTAGTATATATCCCGTAAGCCCCGGAAAAATCACCATCCATCGTCAGCCTGTTGGGGATAACGATGCATCTTAGCCCGGCCGCGGCTGCCGACCTGAGACCGCGTTCCGAATCTTCCACAACGATGCAGCGCTCTTTCTTGAAACCGTTTGTTCCGATTGCGGTGAGAAAGGGATCGGGGTCCGGTTTGGAGTGTTCGTAATCCTCACGGGTCAGCACGAAATCAAAATACGGCAAGAGTTCAGTGGCGGCATGAATAATGTCAAAGTGTTCTCTCCGGGAACTCGTTACCACGCCCATGGATACCCTGCCTCGTAACGTGCGGAGCGTATGTTCAACACCGTCTATCGGTCGAACACCACTCCGCAGCAGGTTGCTGTAGAGAAGGTTGCGTTTCTGTCGGAGGATCGAAATCTTCTTCGCCGGTATGCCCCTTTCGGCGGCAAGGTCGAAGCAACTGCGACCCTCCTTCAGGGAGATTGTCTTGAACAGGTCCTCGGTCAGTTCAACTCCCGTCTCTAAGAGAGACTCTTTCGTTGACTCAAAGTAGAGTCTTTCCGTATCGACGAGAACACCGTCGTTGTCCCACAAGATCGCTTCGAGCACGTGTAATCGTTATTTCCTTTAATCTCTGCCCCACTTTTTCAGATACGGGCCCAACAGTTCTTCCTCAGTAGGAACATGATAGTTCTCGATCGGCTGAGCGAGATTGGTATAATTCAGGAAGTGCTTCCAGTTGACGTTCGTACTGGAGATATTGCCGGCCCATGTGCCGCACCCAAGGGTGTCCGTGAAAGGGTTGCCGCTGAACCAGGCTCCGCTGTTCGCCGCCCCATGAGGCATATTACAGCAGACCCGTCCCACGTTTGCCTTGATGGCGAGTTCCATCATACGATCCTGATTGGTTGAGTGGATCGCAACCGAATGTCCCTCGCCCGAGAACTTGTGCATCTGTTTTGCCCGTTCCACCATATCGCTGAAATCGTTCCACTTCCATATGGTAAGCACGAGGGATATCTTCTCTCCCGAAAATCTGTCTTCACGGCCGATCTTTTCACCCATGACCATCAGACACCGTGTACCATCCGGGATATCGATCTCAGCCATCTTTGCAGGATAGTCGACCGGTCGTGCCACACAGTCGCGGTTCAATACCGTCCCGTCCGGCCACATCCATTTCCGAAGCCTCTCGCGCTCTTCGGTAGTACAGAGATAGCCGCCTTCTGCTTTGAGATACCCCATCATTTCGTCGAAGACACTCTCTTCGATGGCAACGGCGTTTTCCGATGAGCAGGAAGCCGAATTGTTCGCACACTTCGACATCATGATCTTGTTGGCGGCGGCCTTGAGATCGGCCGTGGCATCAACAATCGAAATGACGTTGCCTGCGCCGACGGTCTGGGCCGGTTTACCCGCCTCATAGACAACCTTGATCAGTGCCGCTCCGCCAGTGGCAACCGCATAGTCGCAACTCGCCATGAGTTTCTGCGTCTTCTCGTTGGTCGGATGCTCAATACATTGCATCAGGTCCTCAGGGGCACCGATTTTTTTCAGGGCCTTCCTGCCGAGTTCGACCGTCATGTATGAGCTCTTCGGTGTCCTGGGGTGTGGTGACACGATCATGGCGTTCCTCGTTTTCAGCATACTGAGACCGAGGGCGCAGATTGTGGATTCGGGGTTCGTACAGGGTACGACATTTGCGATGACACCGATGGGTTTGGCTAGAATCTTGAGATTCTTTTCCGGGATATCTTCGATCACTCCGCAGGTCTTCACATCTCTCTGGTCCCAGAGCGTGCCGAGACATTTGTCCTTTATCTTGTTTACCTTGTCCTCATAGCGGCCGATTCCGGATTCATCGACAGAAAGGCGCGCGAGGAGTTTCCTGTTCTCCTCCTTCTGCCATTCCCAGGCTGCCGCCTGGCACATCTCGTCGACCTTTTCCTGCGGCCAGAACTCAACAATCTCAAAGGCCTTTCGTGCCCTCTGGTACATTTCTTGAATATTATCTTCCATGATGTAACATTTAACCTCCCTTTCTCATTGAATAAATGTAATATCGTTCACCCGTAGATCTCTCAACTCATGGTGTTATGGGAAGTGTAAATCCCATATTTTTAAATGCCTCTTTTGCTACTACAAAAAAGTCTTCAATATCCCGGTACGTAATCTGGCCCAGATTGCATAATCTGAAAGTCTCTAGTCCGAACATCTTGCCGGGATAAATGGTAAAACCCCGTTCATAGCAGTAATCGTGTAATGTGAAAAAATCATACTTGGGATCCTTCAATCCTTTGACTGCAACAACCAGCTTACTCTGGATGTTCTTATCAATAACATAGCGCAGGCCCATCTCTTCCAATCCCCTATGGATTGCCTCCCAGCATGTGGTTAAGCGCTCCCAGCGGGCGTGTTCTCCCTCTTCCCAGTACTCTTTAATGGCCTGCCGCAAAGCATAAACGGTCTGGACGGGAGGCGTAAAATGCATCTCTCCATTTTTTTCAAAGAAGTTGTACTGCATATAGAGATTGCAATAATATGACCTTTTGGGGTAATTTTTTGATTTTTCTATCTCTTCTATATCGCCAACAGTCCACGATACACCGGTCATGGCCGCGAGACCCTTTTGTGCGGAACCCATTAAGAAATCAATGTTCTCCTCCGCTATATTTAGCGGCATCAGGGCATACGTTGAGATCGTATCGACCACAAAAATACAGCCGTTATCATGGGCAATCTTCCCGATATCCCTGACCGGGTTGAGGATTCCCGTTCCCGTCTCATGGTGGACGGCAGCCACCACGGCAATGTCCTTATCGTTCTCCAGCGTTTCTTTCAGCACATCCAGATCGGGCAAACCGTTCGTTGCAAATTCAAGATTAACGCACGGGATACCGTAATAGTCGGCTATCTCCACCATTCGTGCACTGTACGCACCGTTGTTCACCACACATATTTTCTTGTTTTCAGGAACAAGAGAATTTACACAAACATCCTGAATAATGGTACCCGAACCGGCAAAAACAACAGCCGAGTATTTTGAGGAGTCGCCATGAACGATTTTCACGAGATCCTTTCTGATCTCATGCATCACCCCAACAAAATCCTTTTCTCTCGGACAAATATCAGGGATAACCTGCGCATATTTCACCGTATCGCTTGTAGTAGCGGGACCCGGATTTAACAGGATATTTCTCTTTACAGGTCTGACAACTGCTAACTCTGTTGCTTCCATCTTCATGGTTTCACCCCTTTCACCCAATCAGAATAGTATGTAAGAAACAACCGGTCATTACACACTGTCAGAGCAAAAACCCACTCCGCAACAGAAAGATCTACTTCTCTCCCTGCTTCTTGAGAAAATCACGGGGGTCAACGATATCTTCAACGATCCGCCAGCCTGTTCCGTACATCTTCTGCTTTTCTTCAAAGCCCTTCTTCCATTCTTCGGGTGTCTTATACTCGGCGGCAGAGGCAAATTTCTTCCTTTCCTCAAGGGTGGGTACCGGTCGATCTTCCGGGCCATCATAGTCCTCTTTCGGGGTAAGGTCTTCACCGAATCTTCGTTGGGGTTCCCTCTCCACTTCCTCGCACCAGTGAGCTCCGGCGGCAAAGGCTCTGGTAATCGCCACAATGACCCATGTGGCGTCGGAAGAAAACCCCAGATCCATCATCGTGGCCCCGATGGCTCCCAGCAGATCGAGATCCACGGGCTTGTCGCTGAGCTTCTGGACTGCCGCCACGACTTCCTTCATGAAGGCAATGTATTTACCGGCAACTCCCAGTTTTTCGGCCCTGGCAAAGGTCCTCTTGGCGGCGGGGTCTTTCAGCATCAAATCGGAGATGCCGAGGTGAATCGCGTCAAGATTTTCCCTTGCAAG
>JAFGQD010000124.1 GCA_016935875.1 Deltaproteobacteria bacterium | reverse complement strand
TGGTGGCGGTGCCCCGGATCGAACGGGGGACACTACGGATATGAGCCGTATGCTCTAACCATCTGAGCTACACCGCCTGACTGATTGGGATGTACTCCTACATCATATTTATCTACGTGTCAAGAGGCTATTGAGCCTATTGGCCACCCAGATCATAGGCCACTATCACACTCCTTGACAGGAACGCTCCGAGTCCTACGGCAAGCACAACCTCGTCCTTACCATCGTTGTCTATATCTTTGATCTGATAGTCGGCCACATACCCCTGAATCTTCTTTGTCCTCCAGTTTTCGGCCAGTCCCATACCATCCCATCCAAGATCATATATAACGCTGCTCGTAAACGTTCGGACGTTTTTCATCACCCTTCCGACAGGTGACAGATTCTTGACGACAATGATCTCTTTTTGTCCGTTTCTATCAATATCATAGGTAAGAACTCTTTCTTTGACAAATACCTTTTCTGGAACTTCCGTGGTTTTCAGGATGTCTCCGAAATCAAAAGAGTTGTTGGACCCCCCGAACACTTCGTCGCTCTTCCATATCAGTTTGTCGCTTCCCCCTATAATATGTATCTTGAAGTAAGCCGACTCCCTTGTTTCTTTGTAAACACAGAGGTGTCCGAAGTTATCGAGTGCAATAACTCTGTTGGCACCACCTTCACCCAAGCGATCGACGGCAAGGCCATACACGGAAAGTCCCTCTGGTATAGTCATTCTCGTACCCTCTGCATAAGCTCCATTGCTGTAAACTATCTCATATATCGGGTTGCTAAAGGGCTCTTCCATTCCCTTTTCTTGTCCCAGCAATCGCGGCACACCTGATATGTCGACAACCCGTAAGAACCATCTCAGACTGGATGCAATCATGATGAAGTTCCCATCCTGAAATTCCAGCACGAAGGATTCAAGATTACCGTTCTGCATATTCGTCACTATGATTTCATCTCTGCCGTTCCCATTCACATCAGCGACGTCAACCGAGATATAACTGCTGTAATCCTTCCCCGGAACATTGTTGAGGATTTTGAAATCCGTATTGACCTTTTGATATACCATCACTGAGTGTTCATCGATAACGACAACCTCATTCAAACCGTCACCATTCACATCTCCTATATCCATTCCCTTGAAAGTCTTTCTGTATTTCTGACTCATCCAGAATCCTTTTTTGGCAAGGGGGTTGACATCTGTGATAAAGGAAGGGTTAATCACGGAAGTAAAGGTGCCTCGTCGTGCCTTCATGACGTCGGCCTCATCAGGACCTTGTAGCGGCCTGACGGGTGCGGGTGAACTTGTCGGTGCGGTTGGTGCGGGCAGGGCCGCAATTTGGGGAGCCGGGGGAGTCTGCCCCAGTACATAGTAGTTAATCTTTTTTGCAAAATCACCTATACTGGGAATCACATCATCCATTCCCTGACATTGTACAAACACATCAACAGGTGTTTTATAGGTGGACACATCGAGAAGTTTCGCATCGAGACTTATGCTGTTGCCGATCTTTGTGATACTGCCCCACACTACATAATCTATATCCAGCCTTTTGCCGAAACCATAAACGTCTGCGACGCTGATCTCCTTCTTATCTAATTTATCCAACGCTTCTCTGACCGTCTGTTTGGTACTGACGCTTATTTCGTTGCTTGAGGAGAGACGGGAAATCAGCATATCCCATATCCCGTCACGTACATAGTTAATATCCTCCGCGCTATGAACCGCAAAGGGAAGCACGGCCACCTTTTTCTGGTCTTTTGCATCTTCAGCCCATACCGATCCCGAAAACAGTACGCCCAAGATACAGAAAAAAATCAAGCACTTCTTCATTCCAATCTCCTTTACGTGTGGTTAAGCAAAACTTTTGAGCAGTTGCAAATTTTCAATATCACCAGGGGTTTCTATAATCTTTGGAACATCCACAAGAGATTCATCCCTCATAATCAGCCGGAACAGATCCTCTCCGATCATCCCATCTCCGATGTTCTCATGCCGGTCCACCCGGGAACCCTTCTCCCTTTTTGAATCATTCAAGTGAATAACCTTCAGATTTTTCCTGCCAATTGTATCGTTCATCTTTCTAAAAAGATCAAGATAGTTTTGCCGTGTCCGAAGATCGTATCCTGCCACAAATGTATGGCAGGTATCAAGACAAAACGCCAGACGGGAATTTTCTTTCACCCTCTCGATAATACGGGCGATCTGCTCAAGGCTTCCCCCGAGAGCGGTTCCCTGCCCCGCCGTCGTCTCCAAGGTGATCCGCACCTTCGCCCCCGCGGTATCGGCGTGAATGGCGTCGAGGGCACCCGTTATCCTGTCTATGCCCCATTCCTCGCCGCATCCCTTATGGAAACCGGGGTGGACGACCAGATAATCGATACCGAGCTGTTCACACCGACGGATCTCATGGACCATGGCATCAAGGGATTTCGTATACAACTCCCCGTCGGGTGAGGCCAGATTAATCAGATAGCTGGCATGTGAGATAACCGGTTCGATGCCCGCTTTTGTTCTCACTTCCCGAAAGAGCTGTATCTCTGACTCTTCAAGAACCCTCTCTTTCCATTGGTTCGAGGTCTTGGTGAACAACTGGATCGTCGTACACCCCAGTGCATGTCCCCTGAGGAGGGCCTTCTCCAGGCCACCCGCGATGGACATATGCGCCCCCAGGAGGGGCTGTCTCAGGGCCGACTGTGTATTCATGTCTGTCTCCCTCCGGAGCACACTATAACCCGCCGGACTGGCGCCGGCCCAGACAATGACATGAAAGCCGTTTGCACCTACAACTTCGGCACGGCAAAGTTGATAATATTGGTGATGATGGATTGATTGTAAAGGCCGATGAGGATGATCGTCACAGCCACAACAACGGTGGGGATCAGCATGCTCAGGGGTGCCTCACTCACCACCGAGCCCTCTCCATGGGCGTGCTCCGCCCCGGATGCACTAAAATCGTAGTAGCCGGTTTCAATGATCCTGAAGAACAGGACTATATTAACCAGGCTGGAGAACAGAAGCGCTACCACAAATGCCCAGTTTCCGGCCATCACAGATCCCTGGATCAGATACCATTTGCTGAAGAAACCGCAGGTGGGCGGCACGCCTATGACCGACAGCGCCACAACGAGGAAGGCGGCCATGGTGAAGGGCATCTTTTTGAATATATTCTTGAAGGCCCCGATCTCGTGGTTCTTCATCTTATAGGTCAGGATACCGGCCACGGCAAAGAGGCCGAGTGTCATCACAACATCGTTCATTACATGGAGGATCGCGCCCTTGATCGCTACGGCATTGGCTATGCCCACGCCGCCGACCATATAGCCGACTTCGGCTATCACGACATAACACAGCATCCGCTTAAAGTCTTTCTGTGCCAGGGCCATCACCGCCCCGACAAAGATGGCTATGATCCCGGCATACAACAGGATTTTGGTCACGGGAAGGAGGTCTATGGAGAAATAGGGCTTGAATACGGTGAACATGACCCTGAGCATGATATACACGGCAACCTTGGTCATCAGAGGCGCTATCAGGGCGCTGGCGGCCGATGGGGCCTTGGTATAGGCATCGGGCAGCCACAGGTGCAGTGGGAAGAGGGCCATCTTGAGGGCTATACCGACCATAAAGAATGCAAAGGCGACCAGTATCACCTTGGACCCGTACAATCGGGGCAGGATCTCGGCCAGATCGGCCATATTCAAAGAACCGGTAACCATGTAAAGATAGCCGACTCCGAGCAGATAAAAACAGGCTCCGACGGTGCCCAGGATAAGGTACCGGAAGGCGGCAAAGGGGGCTCCTTCCTCTCCCGTCGCTATCAGGGCATACCCGGACAGGGAGGCTATCTCAAGAAACACATAGAGATTGAACACATCACCCGTGATGACGATCCCCAGAAACCCCGTCACCTGCAGAAGGAAGAGGGTATAAAAATAGATCGTCCTGTCAGGCAGTTCCGCCTCAAG
>JAFGQD010000123.1 GCA_016935875.1 Deltaproteobacteria bacterium | reverse complement strand
GATGTCCCTATTCATTATAAAACTAAAGATAATCCAAAATGGCCCTTATAAGTGCATAATATGTAACATATTAAAACTGGTGAAAAACCGCCTGACTAATATTTCGGACTGAAAATCCCGGTATCGACAGTTCTATTCTGTCCTGACCCACCATTGATTTCAGGGAGTTGCGTACCGACGCAACCCCCTTTTTTGTTTTGGATTTTTCGCTGTTGGATTTTTCGCTTGACCATGGGGGACATCTCTTATAAAATTTCACGCAGTATTCGCTGCGTGTAAAGCCGGCGGAAAGGGGGGTCTTCACGACTTTTTTTTATTATAACTTTCACTTAAAAAGAAAGGATTTGGATATGAAAAAGTTGCTTGTTGGATGTCTGGTTTTATTGATGGTGTTGTCATTTGGCACAATGGCGGGCGCCAAGACCTTGAAGCTTGCGATGGATGCCGATCCGGTCTCACTGGATCCCCACGTACAGCTGTCAGGCGGGATGCTTCAGTATTCACATATGGTCTTCGATCCTCTCGTTCGATGGACCCAGGAGATGACCTTCGAGCCGCGTCTCGCCACAAAGTGGGAAAGGCTCGATGATCGTACCATGCGTTTCCATCTGCTCAAAGGTGTCAAGTTTCACAGCGGCAATCCCTTCACCGCCGAAGATGTCAAATGGACGGTGGAGCGGCTCAAAAAGAGTCAGGACTTCAAAGGTCTTTTTGAGCCTTTCGAGGGAGTCAAGGTGGTTGACGATTATACGGTGGATATCGTCACAAAGGAACCTTACTCCTTACTCCTCAACATGGCGACCTATATCTTCCCGATGGACAGCAAATTCTACACCGGAACGGATGATACCGGGAACCCCAAGGACGCAATTGTAAAGATCGGTCCCTCCTTCGCACTCACAAACGAGTCAGGAACAGGTCCCTACCGGGTCACCTACCGAGAGCAGGGAGTCAAAAACGTCTTTGACAGATTTCCCGAATATTGGGACAAAAAATCGCCGGGCAACGTAGACTCGATAATCTTTACTCCGATTAAAAACGACTCTACACGTGTTGCCGCGCTCCTTTCAGGCGACGTGGATTTCATCATGCCGGTTCCGCCCCAGGATTACGAAAGGATCAGAAAAGACAAGAAAAGCAAACTGATTACCATGTCGGGCAGCAGAATAATCACCTGCCAGTTGAACCAGAAACGCCGCCCTGAATTCGCGAACAAACTGGTCCGTCAGGCCATTGTGTATGCAACCAATAACCAGGGAATCGTCAAGAAAATCATGAAGGGCACCGCTTCCGTGGCGGCTCAGCAGGCGCCCGAAGGTTTTGCCGGATATAATAAAGACCTGCTTCCACGGTACGATCTCAAGAAGGCAAAGGCCCTGATGAAAGAAGCCGGTTACGAGAAGGGTTTCGAATGCACAATGATCTCCCCCAATAACAGGTATGTCAATGATGAGAAGATCGCCGAGGCGTTCGCCGGAATGCTCTCCAAGATCAACATAAAGGTAAATCTCAAGACCATGCCTAAGGCCCAGTACTGGGATCAGTTCGACGCTCAGGCAGCGGACATCCAGCTCATCGGATGGCACCCAGACACGGAAGATTCCGCCAATTACACCGAGTTTCTGCTGATGTGCCCCAACAAGGAGACAGGCTACGGTCAATATAACAGCGGGAATTACTGCAATCCCGAGGTGGACCAGCTTGTGCTTGCTTCTCAGACGGAAACCGACCTCGCGAAGAGATCGGCCATCCTCCAGAAGGTCGAGCAGATCCTCTATGACGATGCCGCCTATGTCCCGCTCCACTGGCAGAACCTCTCATGGGCCGGCAAGAACGAGGTGGATATAAGACGCATTGTAAATGTTCAGAACTTCCCGTATTTCGGCGACCTGGTAATCAAATAGCCATATTGCCGGCCTAAAGTGACGATCTTTTCATAAACGATCAGATCAGTCGGGGGCAATATCCGCTGACAGCGGGTTTTGCCCCCCTGTATTGTCAAATGCTTTTGCCGGATTAAGGGAATAATCCCCTGATTATTAATCCCTCATCCTTCGCTGTCAGGTGTTCTATATGTTCGCGTTCGTTGTCCGCCGCATAACGCAGGCCATCATTGTAATGCTCGTGATCAGTCTGCTGGGATTCTCCATAAAACAGAAGATTGGAGATCCTGTAAGAGATATCGTGGGGGTCTCTGTTTCAGTAGCCGAAAGGGAGGTCCTGCGGGAAAAACTGGGACTGAACGACCCCTTTCTGGTACAGTATGTCCGCTTCATAAAAAACGCCATCCACGGTGATCTGGGCATGTCATTCTTTTTCAAAAAGCCAACGCTTGAAGTAATCCTGGCAAAAGCACCGGCGACCCTTGAACTTGTCTTTGCATGCAGTCTTATAATAATTTTTTTGTCTGTTCCACTCGGCATCTATACCGCAATAAACCCCAGGAGTATACCTTCGAGAATAATCATGGGGGGAAGTATCGTGGGTGTTTCCATACCGGTATTTCTGACTGCAATAATCCTCATATACATCTTTGCGGTGGAACTTCACTGGCTGCCTTCGTATGGCCGTGGAGAGACGATCAATATATGGGGGTGGGACAGCGGGCTACTCACATTGGACGGCCTGAAGCACCTTATACTGCCAAGTATCGCACTCTCCTCTATCATGCTTCCCCTCTTTATACGCCTGATACGTTCGGAGATGATGGAGACACTGGAGACAGAATACGTTAAATTCGCCTGGGCAAAGGGTCTCTCGCGCTGGCGTATCTGGTTCCTGCATGCATTCAAGAACACGCTGCTGCCGGTGATTACTGTGGGAGGTGTGCAGTTGGGCATACTGATCGCCTATACCATTCTCACAGAAACGGTATTCCAGTGGCAGGGGATGGGATTCATGTTCCTGGAAGCGGTCGAACGCTCCGACACATCGCTCCTCGTGGCATACATAATAGTGGTGGGCGCCTTATTTGTCGTGGTCAATACGATAGTGGATATCATCTACGGCCTGGTCAATCCCACGATAAGAATAACGGGAAGAAAATGAAACAGTGGAGACGCTTTAAGGATTCATACTTTCTGCACAGCTTCAAGCACGACCGGGTCGCCATTGCGAGTTTTGTGGTTCTTCTGTCACTTATCCTGCTCAGTTTCCTTGCCCCCATCATCGCACCTCATAATCCCTATAATACATCCAGCATTGATATCATGGACGCGGAGCTTCCTCCATCGTGGATGGAAGAGGGAAATCCGGATTTTATTCTGGGAACGGACATTCAAGGGAGAGATCTGCTCAGTACCATGCTGTACGGCATGCGCCTTTCCGTCATGATCGGTTGCGGGGCTGTCTTCCTGCAGGCGATCATAGGCATCTTCATTGGCATGATATCGGGATACATGGGCGGAAAGGTTGACGCGTTTCTGATGCGCATAGCCGACGTCCAGCTTTCATTCTCAACCCTTATGGTAGCCATTATGATCAGCGCCATATTTCAGGTTGCCTT
>JAFGQD010000122.1 GCA_016935875.1 Deltaproteobacteria bacterium | reverse complement strand
TTCCCTGCGGATATCCCTATCAACCCTCCCGCTATAATAGCTCCCGTATTAACCAGTGTTCCCGTCAAAAGCATGCTCCTTCGTTGTTTTGCTTCGTTTATCTGCCACGCATGAAATCCCGACTCGTCGGGACGAAATGCCCCTTGTATTGCAGGACATATCTATTGTCAATGATTATCGGGAAATGATGAAAAGATAATGTAACTGAACGTGGATTTTTGAGGCTTAGGATTATTTAAGAAGACACAAATTGCCCTTCTTCCATGTCTACCATCTTCAGGGTATCTTCGGCATTAAACCACAGATCCACTGAATAGGTCATGTTGATCAGCTTATGATAAGCCATCATACGATCACTTATAAACTCACGGGCCTCATCAAGTCTGGATTCATCAAATTCAAACAAACTGATAACCTGAATATCGCCTCCAGGTTTGATACTTGCAATATATGGACCCATCATATGTATATAACCAGGTACGGGCGGAAATTCTTTAATATGTCTTTTCGTTTCACATACATTTTCTTCACTGAAAAATATGGTTGTAACTATAATCATTCTCACTCTTTTCTTCGGCGAGGCAAAGACAGAAACAGCACAACTTGAGTCTCGCTCGACTAGTTTTATGTAATCCCCAAATGACAGGAATTCTCATGTAAGTCAATACGCCTTTGTGAGTATTTAAGGGATGCCATACATGGAGTGTGCAGAAAAACTTTCACTCTCATTTTTCTCATTCTCAATAGTGGCGTGGCTGATATCTCATATGCCGGAGAATTTAATTTTGAATTCGCCGTATCTTTGTGGTACATCTTTCCCCGCATTTCGATGACTGCGATAAAAGGAGGGCGCGGTGCGAGGGCTTCCCGAAAAGATAATCGATTTTCATGTGCATCTATTTCCCGACAAACTGTTCAACGCAATCTGGAAATACTTCTCAACAGCTTACGGCAGCAACATCCTCCATGAACTGTATTATAAAGAATGTATAGATTATCTGCACGAAAGAGATGTGGAATACATCGTCTACTCAAATTATGCCCACAAAAAGGGAATCGCGAAGGGTCTCAACGAATGGAATCTGAAGGTACTGGAAGAGTATCCTGAACTGTATTGTTTCGCGGCATATCATCCCGACGATGATGACGCTCTTGCTATGGCGAGATCTCTCCTGGACTATCCGAGAATACTCGGCTTCAAACTCCAGCTTCTTGTCCAGAAGTTCTCTCCGCACGATGAAAGGCTCTTTCCCCTGTACGAAATGGTCATAGAAAAAGGGAAAAGGCTCCTTTTGCACGTCGGAACAGGCCCCATAGGAAACAGCTTCGTCGGTATAGACAACTTCATAAAGCTTCTCGAGAGATACCCCGATCTACCTGTAAATGTGGCGCACATGGGCGGACTGGAATACGGGGAGTTTATCGGGCTCCTGGATCGCTTTCCAAATATCTGCCTCGATACAACCTGGGCATTCATTCCACAGTCAGGGTTTATGTTCGATCAGAAAAAAGAGCTCCTTGAAATCTATAAAGACAGGATTATCTACGGATCTGATTTTCCGAACCTTATCTACCCCAGAGAGGAAGAGATTGACAGTCTGCTGAGTTTCAACCTGTCAAACGATTTTTACAACAAGGTGTTTAGAGAAAACGGAATCGCTCTCTTGGGAAAACAGGGACATTGAAACAGCAGTCCTTATTTTCCTCTATTACTATCTAACTCTGGAGGATGGAGGCAAAAATGAAAAGATTCTATTCGCTGAAAGCAGTAGCAGGTATCGTTGTTGTGGTCGCGGTTTTTTTCGTCAGCGGGATGGAAAGTCAGGCAGCCAAACTGAAACTGGAACGGTTCGATGGAGGATTTTTCTCGATTGACAAACCACGTGGCTGGGAAGTGACAACTGCCGGAATGTGCGCCAGTTTTGCCTTTTTGATTCGTGATCCGTCTCAACCCTTAAAGCAGATATTTCATTTTGGCGAAGTCGGACCGGTCTATATGAGCATGCAACAAAAACAGATCGATTACCAATATATGAATATGGGCGGCTATCCCGTTACCTGGATTGAGATGCCGGTCGTCAGTCCCCTCACGCCTGACAATTTTCTTGCACAGTTTCATCTTATTGCCCGGACTCAAGTGGCGCAACGTTTTATGCCCCAGTGTCCCAGATTAGATAACCTGCAGGTCATATCATCGCTTCCGCAGCAAAGCCCGATCGGTGGCGCAACTACGGCGCTCATGAGAGCTTTATTTACGGAAGGCGAAAATCTGGGAGAGGGTCTGTTTCTGGTTACCGTTGCTCCTATGCTGCCCTATAACGGGGGCCCGGGAGGGGGAATCGCATACGGATTCCTGGTAACCGGTATAACGGCACCCAAAAAGGATTTTCGAAATATTGAGAATATTCTGACCAAATCAATACAAAGTTATACCGTGCATCAATCTTACGTGAACAACTGTTTGAGACAGCAGGCAAGTACCTATTCGGGAATCCTCAAGGCGGGAAAGACCTTGAGCGAGACTTCAGACATCATTATGCAGGGATGGCAAAACCGGAATAAAGCGGATGATATCGTCGCCGAAAGAAGAAGTGACGCAATCCTGGATAAGGAACGTCTCTATAATCCGGATACCGGAGACGTGTATGAGTTCAAGAGTGGCTTCTATGACGCGTACAAGCTTGATCAGAACAGATATGAAATGAACAACTTGCAAGCCTTACCCCGGAACGACTATGACCTCTGGATGAAAGCACCTCTGGATGGATATCAACACCTTAGATAGTACCATCCAAGAATGTCCATTTTTCATCGCGGTTATGAATACCCGGATCCACTC
>JAFGQD010000121.1 GCA_016935875.1 Deltaproteobacteria bacterium | reverse complement strand
GGCCGACCTCCATACCCTTATACTCTTATGCAATTGTATGAGAACCCTTCAGGGCGGCTATGAATGGCTCCATAATGAATGGAAAGGCGCTTAAAGCTACATAACCAACCAAAGATTCGCATTAGTCATAACAAATGACGTTCATAAGTATCAACGCAAAAACAAAGAAAGGAGGTACGGCATCTAAGAAGGCTGAGCGATTCTGATGACACATCGCAATGCTTTTTAATATGCCAAGACAGTATGATGATTCAGGGTTTGGAACACATTGGGGTTGCGGTAAGAAGTATCGATAAGACATTAGGATTCCTTAAAGAAACATTTGGGGCGGAGGAGTTAGCAAGGCATGAATACCCTGATCTACAGGAGATTTCTTCCACGGTACACTTTAGTGGAACCTATTTTGAGCTCATAGAACCTACGGGACCTAAAAGTGTGATAGGTAAATTTATTGAAGGTTCAGGGGAAGGATTCCATCATATTTCTATTTTATGTGATGACCTCGAAAAGTGCGTAGGAGATTTGGAGGAAAGAGGGCTCAAGATTGTCGGCAAGGTATTTGAAGGGCCGTACCGGATAGCCTTTATACATCCCAAGAGTGCTCACGGACTGTTGATCGAGTTGACGGACAAAGGATTACCGAAAGAATGATAGGGCAGCTCATTAAATCTATGGCTGGATGGTAAAAAATAAACAAGGGAGGTGAAACCGTTGTAGGAAAGATATCAGAATTTACACTTGATAACTAATGAAAGGGGGAAATACAAATGTTTAATCGTAGAGACAAATTAAAAACGGTAGTGGTATTTAGTTTGGCAGTACTGGTGGTGCTTTTATTTTCGCTTGGTAATCAAGCGTCAGTCGCTTCGGCACAAGAGTATAAGTTAAAAATGGCCTGTGTGCTTGGTCCCGGAACGGCAATTTGGAAAGCAGGTAACGAATTCACCGAACGAGTCGATAAGGCCACAAACGGTCAGGTTAAGATCAAAATTTACCCCCCCGGAGCTCTCGTGGGAACCACAGAGGTTTTCGAAGCCCTCGGTAAAGGGGTCATAGATATGGCCTTTACGACAGGTGAATATTGGGCAGGGAAAGATCCGGCGTTTGCCTTCGTAACATATTTGCCCGGTGGTTTTGACAGTGCCCTGCAGCATGATTTCTGGCTCTATCAACGAGGCGGTATCGAACTGGTGAGAGAACTGTATGGCAAATACAATATCTATTGTCTCTCACTTCCCTATTACCCGGCCGAATATCTGACATCCCGTGTACCAATTACGTCATTGGCAGATATAAAGGGTAAGAAGCTTGTCTTATCCGGTGCAATGAGTAACGCGTTGTTTACAAAACTCGGTGCCTCGACAGTCTCCATGCCCACGGGAGAAAGACCGGCGGCACTGGAAAGGGGAGTTATTGATGGTGGAGATCTCGGCGTGCCGAGTACGACTGTTGCCATTGGAGCTGATCGAGTAGCGAAATATATGTTACGGCCCTCACTCCACCAGCCCTCATCAGCCCTTGAGTTATCCATGGGTATGAAACTGTGGAAATCGCTGCCCGAAAATTTAAAATTCGTTCTGGAAGAAGAAGCATATGACTTGGCATGGAGAAATTACCGATACAATGTGGACATGGACTTGGCAGCGCTGAAAAAGATGCGGGAAGGTGGCTTGAAAGAATACATTCTTCCTGAAGCGGAGGTCAAGGAAGTAAGAAAGCTGGCACTAAACGCCTGGGAAGAAACAGCTCAAAAAACAGAGCTTGGAAGAAAGATGATGGAAGGTCAGTTATTGGTAATGAAAGAATTAGGCCTAATCGAATAGCTTTCTATTCGTGCAACAAGCTGAAACAGTTTGGTGGAAAACAACTTTTTGGGGGTGAGGTTATTGGACACGGGGAGTTTCTTTGCTTTTATTGGAACCTCACCCCATATAAAGACCAATCCTGAAAGACCATCTGCAGTATCTCTGCTGATGCGATATTAAAAAGGAAATGGTGAAACATGATAAAATCATTGCATATATCCAGATCGCTGATCACTGTCATTGACGGTGTGAGTGAATGGACGGGGAAAATAGTAAGTTTTATTCTGCTGATCACCGTTGCTGCGACTGTCATAGAGGTTGTTGCACGGTATATCTTCAACTCGCCGACTGTGTGGTCTTATGAAGTCGAGATGTTTACCTGTGGCGCTCTGTATGTTCTTGTCGGTGCATATTGTCTCCGCCATCGGTCGCACGTGAATGTAGATATAGTCAGCCAGCGGTTTAGCCCAAAGACTCAAAAAATACTCAATCTGGTTGTTGTTTTTCCGCTCATATTGATCCTGGCGGGTGCCCTGACCTATATGGGAGTCGAATATGCCTGGACATCGATACAGATGGGTGAGAGAAGCTATACATCATGGAGCCCGATATTATGGCCTGTCAAGATCACTCTCCCGATAGGAAGCGCGCTGTTAATCTTTCAGGCAATTGCCGACTTTCTCAGGGAATTTCATGATCTGGGAGGTGATTCACGATGAGTCCTCTAATGCTTAACATTGCCATGTTTGGATCAATGATAGCTTTGCTAATTACCGGTGCTCCTCTTTTTGCGGTAATTGGTTCTGTTGGTATCGTGTTCGGTTTAATAGTCGGCGGCCCCATCATCTTCCCCATGTTTGCCATGCGTGTTTATGGGCTCATGGTGAGTTACTCCCTGGTAGCCGTACCCCTGTTCATCCTCATGGCGAATTTACTGCAACGAAGCGGTATTGTGGAGGAAATGTTCGAAGCTATATTCCAGTGGGCCGGTAAAGTAAGAGGTTCTATTGCCATAGCCACGGTCATTACCGGAGTCGTACTGGCCGCAATGATCGGTGTTGTCGGTGCTTCAGTAATTACTCTGGGTCTTCTTGCATTACCAGCCATGATGGAGCGGAAGTATAACAAACATTTGGTTGTTGGTACCGTCTGTGCTGCAGGGACTCTCGGAATTCTGATACCCCCCAGCATTATGCCCATTTTTTATTCTGCAGCAACCCAGGTTTCGGTTATCGATCTGTTCGCTGGCAGCATGCTGCCAGGGCTGTTGCTCGGCCTCTCATTTTGCATTTATATATTGATATTGGTTCTGAGAAAACCTGAGTATGCCCCTGCAATCACAGCTGAAGACCAGATCGTAGGATTCTGGAAAAAACTTGCATTGGGCAAAAATATAGTAGCGCCGGCCATTATAATAGGCTGTGTGTTGGGTTCAATATTGGCTGGCGTAGCATCTCCGACAGAAGCGGCGGGTGTCGGAGTATTTGCAGTCATAGTCCTCCTGGCCTTACGAAGAAACCTCAGCTGGACGGTCATGAGTGAATCACTCTACTCAACAATATCTGCAACAGGTATGGCATTGTGGATAACATTTGCATCAACATGTTTTGTGGGTGTTTATGCGATGGGTGATGGCCAGGAATTCGTAAATGCACTGGTTCTGAGTCTGCCGGGTGGCAAATGGGGTGCATTAATATTCACCCAAATCGTCTACATTATCCTCGGGATGTTTATAGACTGGATAGGAATCTGCCTTCTTATTGTTCCGATTTTCAGTCCCATTTTGGTGGGCTTGGGGTTTGATCCGGTATTTGTTGGAATTATTTTTATGCTGAACATGCAAATGAGTTTTTTAAGTCCACCCTTCGGATACGCCCTGTTCTTTGTCAAGGGCATTGCTCCAAGCTCAATTTCCATGCAGGACGTATGGCGGGGTGCCATGCCCTTTTTATTGCTGCAACTGATTGTTCTGATTTTGTGTTCAATCTTTCCCCAAATAATCATGCTGCTTCCCGGTATGTTGCAATAATGCTGGGGGAACACGTTATGGACTTCTTCTGGTTACTGCACGTAACGTGTTGTAAGGTTGATGAAATTAAGACAATGACAATGAAAGTTCGGAGATTGTCCTTGCAATGCATTGTTTGGAAGTGAGGTCGCTCCTTAACGATAAACAACTTTAAATGGAAGGAGAAGGAAAGCATGCAAACCATTGGTGAGATGTTACAGAGTGTGGGCCGGTATATGCCTGATAATACGGCTGTTATTTATAAAGGGGATGGAATATCGTACAAAGAGTTGAATGCCAAAGTTAATCAACTTGCAAATAGTCTTCTGAAACTCGGGCTGAAACGTGGAGATTTTATCATGCTTCTTATGCCAAACTCGGTCGAGTTTCTCATAGCCCACCATGCCATTATCAGGATCGGTGCCATTTCGATTCCCTTAAACGTAATGTATAAGGTACATGAAATAAAATACATCGGCAAGGAATCAGGCGCAAAGGCTATTATCGCCGACGCGGGACTGTGGGCGGAACAGACATCGGCCACCGAAAGTCTTCCGAAGCTGAAACACATCATCGTGAGTAACGGTACAGCAGATAACGCCACCGTACAATTCGAAGATCTGTTGAAAGGCAGTGACGAGTACCCCGTCGTCGAGGCGGAACTCGATGACATTACCTGTGTTATATACACTTCCGGTACCACCGGGAGACCGAAGGGGGCCACCCAGACCCATCGTTCCATACTCACCAATGTTCAAGGGTGCTGTACCCGCAACAAATTTGTCGAAAATGACCGGTTAATATTGGGTCTTCCTATCTACAACAATTTTGCCCTCAGTGTGGTGATGATGTCGGCATTTTACTGTGGTGCTACAATCATTCTTATTGACCGGTTTGACGCACGCAAGGTACTAGACGCGATTAAGGAACACCGGGGCACGTATTTTGCGGGAACACCGACAATGTTTTCATATCTGCTGACTGAATTCAAGGAAGGCCATGATGATGTGTCATCACTCAAGATGGTAAACTCCGGTGGTGCGAACTTCCCCGTTGAAGTTGTGAAGAAATTCGAGAAAACATTCGGTTGTATCGTTATGGACGGTTTTGGACATACTGAAGGATGCGGATTCACGACGCTTCAACCGAGAGTGGGTATTCGAAAGGGTAATTCGGTCGGCACACCTATCAGCAACTTTTTTGTCAAGATTGTCGATGATGAAGGGACTGAGCTTCCTGTCGGGAAAGTGGGAGAAATCATCGAATACGGTGATTCCTTCTCTATTCACGGGTACCTCAATGCCCCGGAGAAGAATGCCGAAGTGTATCGTGACGGATGGTTCTATTCGGGTGATCTAGGATACCTTGACAGCGATGGCTATCTGTATATGACGGATCGTAAGCAGGACCTGATCATCACAGGAGGCCAGAATATCTATCCGGTTGAGGTAGAAGAAATCCTCTATACCCACCCCAAAGTTGAACTTACTGCGGTAATTGGTATTCCAGATGAAGTGAAAGGTGAACTGGCAAAGGCTTACATTGTCCTTAAAAAGGGTGAGTCTGCTGAAGAACAAGAGATCATTGACTATGTGCGAGAAAGAATGGCCAAATTCAAGGCTCCCAGAATGGTTGAATTTGTTGATAGCCTTCCACAAGGACCTACGGGAAAGATTCTCAAAAAAGAATTAAGAGAAAAAGTTTTGAAAGAAATAGGGTAAAGCAACTGGTTAACAAAACTGTTCTTTGATTCAACGTGAATCCGGAGAGAAAAGGTTTGAAGTAATGTAAGGGTAACATTGGAAGATGGTAGCAAGTTCCTGAGATGGTTTTTTCGAATCAGCGGTGGCGCTTTGATGAATAATGCTTGATGACATTTGTATGTACTCTTCGATTAAAGACTTTAAAACAAGAAATGATACATTGTGTGAGGGTACAAAGGGTATATAGCGAGGGAATATGTCAGGGAAAATTATTGATGTTGGGGAAGCATTACAATTAATAAAGGATGGGGATACGGTTGTTATCGGCGGATTCGTTGGAATGGGTCATCCTGAAGATTTGACTTCATCATTGGAGAAGAGGTTTCTCGAGACTGGCGCTCCTGTAAACCTTACTGTTGTTGGCGCAGCGGGGCAAGGCGATGGAAAGGATAGAGGCTTCAATCACTTGGCTCATGAGGGACTTGTCAAGAGGGTTATTGCTGGTCATTGGGGCATGGCCCCCAAACTGGGTAAGCTGGCATTAGAGAACAAGATAGAGGCATACAATATTCCTCAAGGAGCCATCTGTGGCCTGTTTAGAGAAATAGCGGGTGGCAGGCCTGGTTTCATTACCCACACAGGCCTCAAGACATTTGTGGATCCACGTGAAACTGGTGGAAAAGTAAATGAAAAAACAAAAGAGGATTTTGTAAAACTGATAGAGATCGAGGGACAAGAGAAACTGTTCTATAAGGCATTTCCCATAAATGTGGCTCTGTTGAGAGGAACTACTGCAGACTTGAATGGTAATGTTACGATGGAAAGAGAGGGGGCTACACTTGACACGATATCCATGGCCCAGGCAGCTAAAAACTCGGGTGGTATAGTGATCGTACAGGTTGAACGGATTTCACAGAATGGAAGATTTAATCCCTATGATGTGAAATTACCGGGAGTCTATGTCGATGCAATTGTAGTGGCCAAGCCGGAAAATCACTGGCAGACATATATGGAACAATACAATCCTTCGTATTCAGGGGAGGTGTTTATTCCCATCGGAAGAATAGAACCGCTTCCATTTACCGTGAGAAAGCTTATGGCCCGCAGAGCCGCACAAGAGTTGAGACCGGGTGTTATCGTCAATCTTGGCTACGGGGTGCCGACAGGGGTTTCAATAGTGGCGGCCGAAGAAGAAATAAGCGATTTGATAACCCTTACCGTCGAATCCGGCCCTGTGGGAGGTGTCCCTGCGGGTAGTCTGAGTTTTGGGGCATCTTCGAACCCTGATGCTATTATCGATCAACCTTACCAATTCGATTTTTATGATGGTGGTGGCCTGGATATAGCATTTTTAGGCGCGGCTCAAATAGATAGATATGGCAATGTCAATGTCAGCCGTTTCGGACCGAAGTTAGCTGGTTGTGGCGGGTTTATAAATATTTCACAAAATGCAAAAGAGGTTGTGTTTACGGGAGAATTGACCATAGGGGCTGAAGTTGAAGTGCGGAGCGGAAAAGTACACATCATACGGGAAGGTAAGGAAAAGAAGTACATCAATAACGTAGAACAAATTACATTTAGTGGCGAATATGCACTAGAGACGGGGCAAAAGGTGCTATTCGTAACTGAGAGGGCTGTATTTGAACTGAGGAAGGAGGGTATGACTCTCATAGAAATTGCTCCAGGTGTGGATTTGACTGGGGGGATCCTTGACCAGATGGAATTTAAACCTTTGATATCAGATAACCTGCAAGAAATGGATGCCCGGATCTTTAGAGAAGCAAAAATGCAGATACGGGATGAAATCATATGCAAGGGCGACAACGGATGCAAGGTATGAGGCTGTTACCAATAAAGGAAACTTTATGAACACGTTGCAATATCTCTATCGGAAAGGTTGTCTGGGAAAGCTGGTACTGAACAATAGGATTGTTATGTCGGCTATGAGTGTCAATCTGCAACCCGATTTTATTAATGATGAACTTAATCCCAGAGTTATCGACTACTACGGTGAACGAGCCGCCGGAGGTGCAGGGCTTATTATAGCAAGCATAGCCTATGTGGAAGAACAAACAAAGGCGACTGTTTCGACCCTGGGTATATGGGATGATAGATTAATACCATCTTTGAGCAAGCTGGTGCAACGAGTCCATACGCATGGTGTTAAAATTGGCCTTCACCTCGTTCACGGTGGTTCTTATGCTCCCTCTCATCTGAACGGGAAACAGGCGGTATCCGCCTCGGCTTTTACCAATTGGCTAACCGGGGAAACCTGTCGGGAACTTTCCGTCACCGAGATAGAGAAAATAGTGGCTGGTTTTGCCAGGGCAGTGAATCGGGCCAAAGAGGCTGGGTTTGATCTGGTAGAGTACAATGCATATTCTGGCTATCTTATTCGTGAATTTCTATCTCCTCGAACCAATAAACGTAACGACAGATACGGCGGTGAACTGGAAAACAGGCTGCAGTTTCTGAAAGAAATAATCGATGCTTCAAGGCGGGAGGTGGGAGAGGATTATACCTTAATTGTAAAGATTTCTGGCGACGAATATCTGCCTGATGGCAACACCATTGAAGAGGCTGAGAAAATAGCCGAGGCTTTGCAGAATTACGGTATAGATGGCCTGCATGTTTCTCCCGCAGGGCACGAGGCCAGTTTGCCCTTGACTCAGGGCCTTGCCCCCAGAGGCGCTTTTGTCTATCTCGCCCAGAGAGTCAAGAAAAAGGTGGATATCCCGGTAATCACTGCCCATATTGGAGATCCAGTTCTAGCAGAAGAAGTGTTGGCGGAAGAGAAGGCTGACTTCATTGCTTTCGGCAGGCAATTATTGGCCGATCCTCAATTTCCCAAGAAGGTCTGCGAAGGTAGATTTGAAGATGTCCGCCCCTGTGTTCGGTGTCATCAAGGATGTTTCGACAAAATATGGGTAGGTGACGAAGCTACATGTCTTATGAATCCGGGAGCATTGAAGGGGCGGGAATTTGAGCTGCACCCTACGCAGGAGAGGAAAAAGGTGATGATCGCTGGTGGCGGCCCCGGGGGGATGGAAGCAGCCAGGGTTTTAGCATCCAGAGGCCACGAAGTGGTACTGTATGATAGAAATTCGCAACTCGGTGGTCAGTTAATTCCCTGTGCTGTGCCTCCCGGGAAGAAAGACTTTTCGAAGGCTATCAAATATTACTCTACCCAGCTTGCCAAGCTCAATCTCAGGATAGTGTTAAACACAGAGGTTACTCCTCAGGTGGTTCAAACGGAGAAGCCCCAGGTTCTAATCGTATCTACGGGGGCCAAGCCTGTTATTCCCTCTATCCCCGGTGTGAACGGGGGAAACGTATGTACCGCCTTTGATATCCTGGAAGGGAGAGTGAGAACGGGTAAACGAGTGGCGGTTATCGGCGGCGGCGGCATCGGCTGTGAGACGGCTTACTACCTGGCTTGTCAGAGTGCAATGACCCCCGAAATTATGACGTTCCTTATGCGTTGGGGCAAACTCAAATCAGAGTTGCTCTCGGATTTGAGTAAGGGCTGTAAAGAGATAACGATACTGGAGATGTTGCCGACGGTTGCCCGTGATATCGGTATAACAAGACGAGGGTTTCTCCGTCGTTCATTGGCCATGTATGATGTTAAAATTATTACTGAAGCTGAAGTAAACGCTATTATCGATTCAGGCGTGCGATTCAGTAAAGAGGGGGAGATGCACACGATCCCAGTTGATACAGTAGTCCTATCGGTAGGTACTCAATCCGACAATGTTCTTTATAGTCAGTTTCAGGAAAAGGTGCCGGAGCTGTATATCTTGGGAGATGCCAGGGAGCCAAGAAATGCGATGGAAGCCATTAAAGAGGCGGCAGCCATTGCGTGTCAGATTTGATGTGAGTTGATAAGATCTTTTAATCGCGAATAAATAAAAAGGAGGTTACAGGGTGATTAAACGAGTAGATCATGTTGGTATAGCTGTAGAAAATATCGATGATACATTGGCTTTTTTAAAGGATTGTTTCGGTGCCGAGGAACTGGCTCGGAACGAGTATCCTGAAATACAGCAGACATCCTCAACAGTAAATATCCAGGGGACGAACTTTGAGTTGATGGAACCGACGGGGCCAGATGGTGTAATCGGACAATTTATGAAAAATTCACCGCGCGGCGGATATCACCACATCTCTATACTCTGTGATGATCTCGAAGGCCTTGTTGATGAACTTGAAAAGAAAGGAATAAAAATTATCGGAAAAATGTACGATGGACCGGATAGGGTTGCCTTTATCCACCCTAAAAGTGCCAAGGGACTACTGATAGAACTGACCGATACGGGATCGGTTACTCGGTAGATACATACGTTTCAAAGGGGAACAAAAAAACATTTAAATAATCACAGAGGAGGGAATCATGGTTTTGAAAAATAGAGCGGCATTTGTCACAGGAGGAGGACAGGGAATTGGACGTGCCATCTGTCTGGAACTCGCCCGTCAAGGAGCCAAGGTATGTGTGGCTGATTTAAACCCGGAAACGGCAGCCAAAGTAGCTGGGGAAATTAAGGATATGGGCTATGAAGCCATTGCTGTACAGGTCGATATTACTGATCTGGAAAAAGTAAATGAATCAATCCGGAAAGCCATTGATTCGTTTGGAGCCATTGATATTCTGGTGAACAATGTTGGGTGGGATAAGGTTGAGCTTTTTATCGATAGTAAACCGGAGACGTGGGATAGGGTTATCAACATTAATTTCAAGGGTCCCGTAAACTGTTTCAGCGCCATATTGCCTCATATGATCGAGCGAAAGTACGGTAAGATAGTGAGCGTTGCTTCAGATTCGGGGCGTGTTGGTTCTTCCGGCGAGGCGGTCTATTCAGGCGCTAAAGGCGCTATCATTGCCTTTTCTAAGACAATTGCACGGGAAGTGGCCCGATACGGGATCAATGTAAATTGTGTCTCACCCGGTCCTACAGACACGCCTTTTTTTGCAGAAGTGGCGGGGGACAATCCAAAAATCGGCGAAGGATTGAAGAAGGCTATTCCTTTGCGTCGTCTTGGAAAGCCCGAAGATATCGCTGATGCCGTTTCCTTTTTTGCCTCCGATGGGGCTAGTTATATCACCGGTCAGGTTTTGAGCGTCAGCGGCGGACTCACTATGTCATAAGCAGCTGGTATCGTAATTACGAATAAAAGGGTTAAACAGGAGTAGCTATATGGATTTTGAATTTAATGATGAGCAAAAGGCTTTGCGTGATATGGTAGCCAAATTTGCTGAAAAAGAACTAAAACCTTATTACACCCAATGGGATAAAGAAAGAAAATATCCCCGTCACTTACATAAAAAAATGGGAGAGATAGGTATTTTAGGCATGACAGTTCCCGCTGATAAGGGCGGGTTAGGAGCTTCTCATGTGGCTGAGGGGATAGCATGTGAAGAGGCTTCGAAGGGTGATTGCAGCATTACGATGTGCACACAGGTTGCCGGACACTTGGTTGCTGAAATAACGGCACAGGGTAATGAGACGATTCGAAAGGAATTTCTCGAACCATTTCTTACAGGGGATAAGATACCTGCATTTGCGATTACGGAACCCGGGTCAGGTACCGATGCTGTTGCTATGACCACACGGGCAGTCAAGAAAGGTGCAAGCTATATTCTAAATGGCGAAAAAGCAGGGATTACCGCCATGATGGATGCTGACTTTGCGTTAGTCTTTGCCAAGACCGATCCAAACGCTGGAGCAAAGGGTGTAAGTTGCTTCATAGTACCTACAGATTTTCCCGGTGTAACGCTGCAGTCTTATGAAGATATGGGTGTGAGGGCGGTTAAACGGGGTTCCATGTTTATGGATGATGTAGAGGTTCCGGAAGATTACCTGGTAGGCAAAGAAGGCACGGGCTTCAAGATGGGTATGCAGGGGTTCGATGTCAGCCGAATCCTTCTGGGTCTCGAGGCAATCGCAGCTGCCATGGTTTCTCTGGAAGAAACGATTGAATATACGAAACAGAGGTACACCTTCGGCAGGCCACTGGCATCATTTGAAGGTGTAAGTTTCCCGATAGTAGAGCATGTAAGTATACTTGAAGCCGTACGCTTGCTTTGTTACAAGGGTCTGTGGTTGCGTGATCAGGGACAATCGAGCACCAAGGTGGCAGGGATGGTTAAGTGGATGGCACCGCGATTTTCGACGAACGCATTGC
>JAFGQD010000120.1 GCA_016935875.1 Deltaproteobacteria bacterium | reverse complement strand
GGGAATTGTCGTCTGGCCATCGGAACAGGGATGGCTCAAAAAATTATGGTTAGATCAAGATAGGGGGATCGTTATCAAATGACTCGATTAACTATACGAGAAATGCAGAAAGACCAATCAGGCGTAGTTTCAGCCGTCAGGGTCGGAGGTGAATTGGGACGACGTATCCGTGACATGGGACTTGTTCCCGGGACAACCATTAAAATTCAGGGTCGAGCGCCCCTCTATGATCCTGTTGCTCTCAGGGTGAAGGGATTTACCCTGACACTTCGGGATAATGAAGCAGATCATATAGAAGTGGAGGTTGAATAACAATGGACGCAAAGATAGCACTTGCAGGAAATCCCAACTCGGGCAAAACGAGTCTTTTTAATGAACTTACCGGCGCCAGACAGCACGTTGGTAATTATCCGGGAGTTACCGTAGAAAAAAAAGAGGGCACATATTTTTATAATGGATATCGTATGTGTATAGTGGATCTTCCGGGAACTTATTCCCTTACAGCCTATTCAGAGGAGGAAATTGTAACCAGAGATTTTCTGGTTACTGAAAACCCGGACTTGGTCATTGACATACTTGACGCATCCAACCTGGAACGGAATCTCTACTTGGCGGTTCAGTTTCTTGAAATGGGCGTTCCCATGTGTATCGCCCTGAATATGATAGATGTGGCCGAAAACCGGGGAATTGAAATTAATGTAAAAAAGCTTTCCGTTCTTCTTGGAATTCCCGTAGTTTCCACAATTGCAAGAACCGGTGAGGGGAAAAAGGATCTCATAAGTGCGGCCGCACAAATAATCCGAGAAGGGAAACAAAAGCGTTCATTTAAGATATCCTACGGAGATGATCTGGACGAAGCGCTTCTTGAAATGGAAAAAGAGATCATGGACAGTAATTTTTTAACCGACACCTATGATGCCCGCTGGATTGCATTGAAATACCTGGAAAATGACAAACAAATCCTGTTAAAGGGACAGGAAAATAATTCTTCCTTGTCTGCACGGCTTGAAAAAATGGTGGATAAGGTATCACTGCATCTGGAAAAAACCCTGAATATATATCCTGAGGCTATGATTGCGGATCAACGCTACGGCTACATCAACTCCATTATGAAACAGGGGGTTATGCGACAAGAACATGGCCAAAGCAGACTGTATATGTCTGATAAGATAGACAAGATTGTGACCAACCGGTTTCTTGGTCCTATTATTATGATATCGATATTAATGGCCCTTTATCAGTTTACTTTTACCTACAGCGAAGCTCCCGTTGTCTGGTTCGAAAGGTTCTTCGGATGGCTTGGAGATGTGGTCTCTACACACTTGTCTGACGGGTTTCTGAAATCTCTCATTATATCAGGTGTTATTGGCGGTGTTGGTGGAGTTCTCGGTTTTGTGCCGCTCATTATGTTCATGTTTTTCGGAATCGCTCTCCTTGAAGATTCGGGGTACCTGGCGAGAGTTGCCTTCATGTTGGACAGAGTATTCAGAATCTTCGGGCTTCACGGTAGTTCTGTCATGGCATATATCGTGTCCGGTGGTATTGCCGGGGGCTGCGCTGTTCCAGGGGTTATGGCAACCCGAACCCTCAAATCACCTAGGGAGCGACTGGCAACATTGCTTACTGTTCCTTTTATGAATTGCGGGGCAAAATTGCCTATCTTTGCACTCTTGATAGCGGCGTTCTTTGCCAAAAATGAAGCAGCGATAATGCTGGTTATTACGCTTATTTCCTGGGCGGGAGCCCTCCTTGTTGCAAAACTTTTAAGAATTACGATTATTAAAGGTGAGCCCTCTCCCTTTGTTATGGAACTGCCACCGTACCGCCTTCCCACCTTTAAAGGACTGGCCATACACACATGGGAAAGAACATGGCAGTACGTCAAGAAGGCGGGAACGGTTATTTTGGGCATTTCGATTATTCTGTGGGCCATGATGACCTTTCCCGGTCTGCCGGACTCTAAGGTTCAGGAATTTGAGAATATGCGTGAGATTGAAAAGGTGACATCCGGTACGGCAGTTATCCAGGAACTGCAGACACACAGTGGAGATACAGAACTTTCCGGAGAAGCACGGAATCTTAAAGATAGGCTGGCTGTCATCGCTTCGCAGAAAGCGGAAGAGAGTTTAAGAAATTCCATAGCCGGCCGTATGGGGATAGCCTTGGAAAGCATATCGGAATGGGCAGGTTTTGACTGGCGTACCAATATTGCCCTCGTTGGTGGTTTTGCCGCCAAGGAAGTGATCATTTCGACTCTGGGAACTGCTTATTCCCTCGGTGAGCTCGATCCGGAAAAGAGTGAATCCCTTTCTGAAACACTGGTCAAAACCCCGGGATGGAGCCCATTGGTAGCATTGAGCCTGATCATCTTTACGATATTCTATGCTCCCTGCTTTATTACGGTAATCATGATTGTTAAAGAATCCGGTTCGTGGAAATGGGGAATTTTTTCAATTGTGTTTAACACAACCTTGGCCTTTGCATTGGCTACGCTTGTTTTTCAAGTTGGTTCGGTCATGGGTATATTGGGAGGTTAACTTCATGGATGCATTACTTGTTGTCGTTATTGTAGGAATGGCTGCCGGGTATCTTCTCAGAACCTTTTATGCAAAATTGAAAAAAGGGGGTGAGCGCTGTTCTTCATGCGATTCCTGTGCCGCATGCTGCCCGGTAATAAGAGAAAATCGGCATTACTCTGCCAGGAGTTGATCTGCTCTTTTCCAGTGTTTCAATCTAAAAACATCGTTGGGCCCTTATCATGGCCGCTTGTCAGACACTCAAGATCAAAAGGGAATTGCCGGGCCGGCGTGGATAACAGAGAAGACTCGGAGAAAACACAGTCCCCCTTTTTGATGAAGGGGGACTGAAGAACTTTGACGGAACGGTCGAACTTACTAAAATTTTGTCGGCCAGTTTGCAAGCCGATGTTTTCCGATACCTTTATCTTTTGAATCTCGAATAATACTCAATACATTAATCAGATAATCACGGGTATCAAGAGGATGAATGACATCCTGCACACCATAGCCTTTCGCTGCGGCATAAGCGGTCGTATCAGCCCTTAATTGTTCAATCAGTTTTTTTCTTTCCTCTTCCGGCAGGTTCCCAAATACTACATCTGCTCCAATCTCAGGATCCATGAACCCGATTTCAGCTGTGGGCCACGCCACCATAAAGTCACATCCTGAACTCAGAGCGCACATGTTTATAAGCGCCTGTCCGTATCCCTTCCGTATGAGTATGACAATCTTCGGAACCGTTACCTGAAAAAGGCATTGCAGATTATTGACAACTTTGGCGCCTACTTTCTTAAGTTCCGCGTCTTTGCCGGTAAGATGGCCGGGAGAATCAACAAGGAATATAAGGGGGATATTGAAGGAATCGCAGAGGCATTGAAAACTTGTTTGTTTGTTCAGGGCATCTGTATCCGTGGCGCCGGCATTAAACATCGGATTACTCGCGATAAACCCGACCACCTCTCCATTGATTCTGGCAAGACAGGTAATGAGCATCTTTCCGAAATCGGGCTTCAGCTCAAGGCATTCTCCACCATCCACAATGCAACCGATAATCCTGCGCATATCGTAACCACG
>JAFGQD010000119.1 GCA_016935875.1 Deltaproteobacteria bacterium | reverse complement strand
GCTCAATATACTCCTCTTCCATGAGCTCCAGGATATATTCGTGCAGATTATAGGTGTTTTCAGATATCTTTTTACCTTCAGGCACCTGGAGGATACCCGGATAGTCCTGCGTAAGGGCCAGACCGCATGAAGTGCAGGTGTATAGAACTTCATACCCCCTGTCTATGTACCCGGTAAGGATGCGCGCGTTTTTCCGGGCGAATTTCCTGGCGGTCTCCATGTCTCCATTCCCCAAGGCAGGGAGCCCGCAGCAGACCTGCCGCGGAATGACTACCCTGACACCCAGCGACGCGAGAAGATCCCGTACCCCCCTGCCTATATCCGGACGGTTGTAGTTGATAAAACAGCCATAGAAGAATACCACCTTTTTCCGGCTCCTCCGGCGCCCTTTCCACCTCCAGCTCCTGTTCATGGAATGGATACGATATTGGGGGAACGGGATAGAAGTCGATATTCCGAATACATTCAGCACCCTTTTTACGAATGATCTCGGGGTCAGGATGTTGATCACGGGAGCGATAATGGAACCGAGAGCGCCAAGCCAGTAATTGTTGGCGAACAGGCGGTACACGAGGGGTTTGAAGTGCTCCCCGCCATAGCGGGCCTGCTCCCTGAGAATAATTTGAGCCGGATTCACACCGTACGGGCAGGCCACATCACATCGTTTGCACTGACTGCAGAGTCGTATCCATCTGTCTATGGACGCCTCATCATCCGAGCGAAAACGCTCGGCGTCGGGACCGGACTGTTTCGGACCGGGGAAGGTTGGATCCACCTTGAAAACAGGGCAGTTTGCCACACAGACGGTGCAGCGTATGCAGTGTTGAAAGTCGCAGTGCACTATACCAGTCCCCCACAAGCCTGTGCGGCCGCCACTCCCGTGGCAATGGCCATTCCGTTGCCGCACCGGTGTTTCATCACTTCTGAAAAGGCCAGTATACTCCCGCACACGTGAAGATTGTCAATCTCCGTTTCAACGGGCCTGAAGGATGAGTCCACCCGTATCCCCGCCTTTTCTATCTCATGTCCGGGGGCGAAGAAATCGTCATTGAACCAGGTTCCCCTCGATCCGGGCAGGTAGGTTGGCAGATCGAATACGGTTTCCGTGACGGTGTCCATAAATGCCTGTAGGCCGCCGCTGACAAATGAGCCGGTGGCCAGGATAAACGCCTTGCCCTCTACACGAGTGGTCCTCCCTGCGCTGGCAAGGGTGACGGCCTCGATCCGATTGCCGAGTTTTTCCACACTGTATATCCCCCTTCCCCAGTAGAGGTTTACCCCTTTTCGCAGCAGGGCCTTTTTCAGACCGCCGAACAGCCGCAGGCCCGGCATGGAGGGAGGCATTGTGGGTATTTCAAAGATCTTTCTGCCGCATCCGGCGGATACCTGATGGTACACATCCCCGGCAAGGCTTCTCCCCAGCACGGCCGGTACGGCGATCCTTCCCTCCGGGATATCGAGATCCCGTAACCAAAATATAAATTTTTCAAGAAACGGCCTGTTTTCAAACTTCTCAGCGATGCCCGCGGTGGTGATAACTCCGGGGTCAAATATGGAATAATCGGCGTTTGTGTATCGTGATGTAATGTACTGCGGATAGAAGTCTTTCATTTTGTAAAACGATATGACGTGAATATATTCATCAGGATCGAAGTCGGCGAACTCCATCGTCTCTGGCACCAGACAGGTTACCTTACTCCTGCCCAGAGAGGTCAGCACCCTCCTGTTTACATGCACATCCCCTACATACGGCATTCCCTCCTCAGACATGATATCCCGGAACAGCTCCAGTGCCTTTGCGACAGCGTCTTCTCCAACAAGGTGATAGGGATGATTGTCCGGCAGAGAACCGAGACCATTCAGGGGATCATCACCGTCCGCGAGCACATCGATACATCCGGTGGAGAAACAACAGACAGGATCACCCTTTGAAATAACCGCGACCTTCCTGCCCTTCTCCGCAAGAGCCACCGCCGCCATCATCCCCGATATTCCTCCACCTATGATCACAACATCGTACGAGCCGCTCATTGCTCCTGCTCCATACCCAAAATACCGAGATATATACTTTCAATTAGCTGCTCTTCCCGGAGTTGATCACCCCACAGGGCCGGTTTGATTCCCTTGAATCTTCTCTGCAGAAATTCCCTGAGAATACGCCTGGATTCCTCCGGGGTCATCTTCCCCGTCTCCTGCATGATCCCCAGTGCCCGGTACGTGCAAAAGCCTCCCTGACAGGGTCCCATCCCCAGTCGCGTCCGGTGCTGGATATCCCCGATACGTCTGGTGCCGATCTTCCCGGCAACCCGTTCTACGGCATCCGTTGTCACGAGTTCACATTCACACACAATGTTTTCCATGGTCTTCAGCCGTTTAGAGAGAGGATACCCACTCAATTCCTCTTGCCCTTCAAGAGGAAGTTCCGCCGTCCGGCACCTCGTCTTAAGTCCGAGGGCCTCCATGACTCTGTCGGATATCTTTTCAGCCATAAGCCTGTACGTAGTCAGTTTTCCTCCCATAATACTGAACATGCCGTTTTTGTGATCTATTATCTTGAAACTTCTGGATATTTTCCTGTCGTCTCCGCCATCCGCCTTAAGCAAAGGCCGGACGCCCGCATAGGTCCTTATCAATCGTGTGGTACCAAATTCCGGAAGCAGCTGCTGTGCCTGAGTCGCAATAATATCCACTTCGGCCGGATCAACTTCGTTTTCATCAGGATCGGTAACCGTTATGGATGTAGTACCCGCAAGACATACCGCCTCGTTGGGCACAATGATATCTCCATCGGATGAAGGCCGCAGCCGATTTATGACCATATTCGTCAGCCGGTGATTCGTAACGATAAGACTCCCCTTGGACAGAGTCATCGGCACGGTGCTTCCGGCCAGAGACGCTATGTTGTCCCCCCACGCGCCCGCGGCATTGATGATAATCTTGCCCCTGATCTCCTTGAATTCAGATGTCGATTCCTCCTGCACCTTTACGCCGACGCATCTGCCATGTTCCTTGATGATGTCAATCACCCTGTTATGGGTCAGGATCTGGCCGCCTCTCTTCTGGGATGAGGTTATATTCAGCATGCACAACCTGAAGGGATCGATGGAACAGTCCGGCACCTTTATCGCCTCTTCGAGAGACGGGTTGAGATTGTGGACCAGATCGAGCGCCCTGCTCGGGGAAAGCACTTCGGCAGAGATACCTGTCTGTTCACAACTCTTCAGGAACATATCTCTGAATCTCTTTGAATCACCCGGAAGACGCACAAACAGTCCGCCTGTCTGCTCCACACATTTAACACCGATCTTTCGCATGATCATATTCTCGGAGATGCACTCGGCCGCCGCTTCGGAATCATTCACCACATATCGGGCACCGCTGTGAAGCAGTCCGTGGCACGCTCCCGTTGCCCCGGCGGCAAAGTCACCCTTTTCGATAAGACAGTGCGGTATACCACGCAGCGCCAGGTCTCTGGCTACACCGCAGCCCGTCGAACCGCCACCGATAATAATTACATCCGTCTTGATCATATCAAATCACCCGTTGTCACAGCAGAAACGTGCTTGTTTCCCCTTATTGCCACTACAATACGGAGGTCTCACGCAGCAGACGAAACGCTCTCTGAGGAAAATCCGTGATCAGACCGGCCGCGCCTGCTTTCGTGAATCGCAGCATTTCATCTTCTCCATTCACGGTAAAGATATTAACAGATATGCACTTTTCCGTCATTATACACAACTGCTTTTCATCTATCAGCTTTTTACTGAAATTATAAGTCCCAAATTCCAGGTCCTCCCAGTCCAGAGATTGGATCTCAGAGTTCCCTATCAGCGCCTGTATCGCAAGTGAGGGATTTCGGGTCCTGACTTCACGCAACCATTCATGATTAAAGGAGGAAACAATAACGCGCCCGTAGTCTATCCCGGCATCATCAACCGTCGCCAGCACCCGTTCAACCATGGGGAAATTCTCCATAGGGGGAGAGAGGCGTTTCAGCTCCAGATTGACACAAAAAGAGGCATCCTGTGTAAACTGGAGGGCTTCGCTCAGCGTGGGTATCTTTTCATTCCGGTAAGCCGATAGTTCTTCGTGCCCTACCAGTCCCGCCGCAATCTGGCCGAAAGGATCGGCCTTCGCGAACCAGGAACCCGCATCCAGCAAGCGGATTTCACTCAGGGTGAAAGTCGTAGAATGCCACGGATCGCGGTCCGGAAAACGGTCTTTCACATTGGTGGTACGGGCCAGGGAGGCATCGTGACAAAGTATCAGTTCGCCGTCGTTCGTCACAGCCACATCCGTCTCCCACAGATCGGCACCGCCTTCCAGGGCCTTGCGGGCCGCTGCCATCGTGTTTTCGGGGGCCAGGCTACGTGCGCCTCTATGAGCTATAATGAGTGTCATCTTCGAACGCTCTGATTTTTTAACAACGGTAGATATAATACCGGAACATATCGAATATTAACAGGAGAAAACAGTTATTAGCCCCGGGAGAAGGACACGATAAATCTATATTGTCCATTCAAGACCCAATTCACGGATTTTACCCCTTCCTGGATTCCCGGTTTGGAGATTCCTCCCCTTCTGTTCGTAGTAAATATCAAGCATTTTCAGTTCAGAAAGTTTTCCCCGCTTACCTGCCTTCCCGTTGCAGGCACACCTGGTGTTTAATATTGTGAAGGATTTCGGGAAAACCGGAAGCAGGCAGTTTGTCCGCAGCCAGATGCGCCAGTTTCTTGAGGCTCTCGGCAAGGGCAAAGGGGGAGTGGCAAAAGAGGAACAGCCGCCCTGTTTGCGAATAGAAACAGTCAGCAATCGGTGGCTGTTCCCTATTCCTCCTGATTCCTGTTATCCCTATCTTTCCCTCTCTTCGAAATCCTTGAGAGATCCCTGCCTCTCCTTTGTGGAAACACAGGCCAGGCACGCTTCGACTTCATACTCCATAAGTGCCTCGAGGCTCACCTCGCCACGCGCCATATTGAGACCCCTCTTGATCATCTTGATGGAGAATGATGAATTGGCCGCCATTTTTTTTGCCATTTCTCTCGCCTCATCCATTAACCGCTCAAGGGGAACCGCCTTATTGACAAGACCTATCCTCTCAGCCTCCCTGCCATCTATATACTCTGCCGTAAAGAGGAGTTCTTTGGCCTTCCCCGGCCCTATCAGATCCTGTACAAGTCTCATTGCGCCCCCCGTGACGGAGGACGTAACCCTGGCCTCGGGGGAACCGATCTTTGCATCTTCCGCGGCAATTCTAATATCACAGGCGAGCCCCAGCTCATATCCAGAGCCAAGGGCATACCCATTGATTGCCGCTATGGTAGGTTTTTCAAACCTGATAATCTTCCTCGATGCCTCCTGTAGCTCCACAAGATAGTCACGATATGCCTCGATGGTCCTGTCCTTTGAGTCTTTGAGGTCCGCTCCGGTGGAAAAGGCCCTCCCTTCTCCCGTAATAACCAAGACTTTTATTTCGTGATCGTTTTTTGCATCTTCCAGTGCCACCTGAAAATCGAGCCACAGTTGCTTGTTCATGGCATTCATAACCTTTGGTCTGTTCAATTTTATCGTGGCAATTTCATCCCCTTTTTCGTAAATAATGCATTCAAATTCCATTTTTTTGCCTCCCTTATTATTAAAATCATCCAATCAACACCCTCGAGTCTACAATGGATAAACCCTTTTCATGGACAATCACCGGATTGAGATCGATCTCACTGATCTGAGGATTATCGATTACGATCTCGGACAGTTTTGCCAGGACACCCTGTATTGCCTTGATGTCTTTCGTTTTTTCCCCTCTTACGCCGGTCAG
>JAFGQD010000118.1 GCA_016935875.1 Deltaproteobacteria bacterium | reverse complement strand
CTAGCAATGGGTCAGGTCAGGCTTTTTGAGGGACTGACTGACATTGAAAGAGACATACTGAGATCAGCGGCAACCCTTAAGAAATGTAAAAAAGATGAAATTATCATCAAGCAGGGTAAGCCACTGGAAAGGATGTTCATTATTCTTGAAGGTCAGGCAGAGATCCGGGTAAACGGTGAGGTAGTAGCCACCCTGCCTGAGGGTTCCCTTGTTGGAGAAGTCGAGTTTCTTGACAAGCTGCCGGCCAGTGCCGATGTGGTTGTCCTAAGAGAAAGCACCCTTATAGAGTTGAACAATGCCTGGCTTGCCAATCTTATGGAGATGCACCCCCGGCTGGGTTATGTGCTCATGAGCGAGATCGCCAGGACAGAGGGACAGCGTCTGCGTGCCATGGATCAGAAATAGATCTTTTTTCCCAATATAGAAGACATAGCCGTAATACTTTTTGTAAAATGGCTTTATGCAGACCCTGAATATCTCTCCGGGGCGTAGGCTCTACGAGCCGGAGGCCGGAAACCTTTCCTTCTTGATTTTTTAAAATGACAACAGGGTTTAAGGGACAGGTCTGTCCGGGTTTCATCCATTTCAGCATCTTTATATACATATTACCCTGTCCGGCTTCATAATCTCTGTCTCACTCATTTGCCATTTTTAGTCGGCTGGATAGCTCCACAATATGATGGGGTGATTTTCAATTTACATACAGCGCCAAACTCCATATACGTCATTCCTCAAAAAGGGAATTCTTATCAACCTTCAATCTCACCTCTTGTGTATTTCGAAACCCTTTTAAAGGAAAGCGCCATTTTATTGAGCTTTTAAATTTACACAAAATGTTTTATACTATCTCATTTCATGGTAGGTATTGATTTACTTAATGGTCAGGAAGGAAGGATATAATGTTGTCATTATTTCCGATAGATATCAATCTGAGAAGCTACATTCCCTATTCAACATTTGAAAGTATCTCGCTAAAAACCCCAATATACCTGATTATCTTCTTTTACATCCTTGGGAGCTTCTCGTTTCAGAGCTGCTCTTCAGAAGGAAGCAAGAATGAGTATAAAACGATTCGAGCTGCTAAGCAAACCTTCTCCCTTACAGTTACCGCCCTTGGTACAGTTAAGCCTCAGGTAGGCGCGGAGGTGCGCCTTGGCTCTCGCATATCCGGTAAAGTGGAACACCTTCGCGCCAATGTAGGCAATTTTGTAGAGAAAGGACAAGTCATTGCAGAGCTTGAAAAAGACGAACTAAAAGCGACCGTCGAAAAGCAGCAGGCTGAGCTGAGCATCGCCAAGAATAATCTTGCAACAAGGACAAAACTAGGTCCTATTGAGATCGAGAAGGCCGAAGCCGATTTGAGCCAATTCAGGGCGACCTATGAACTGAAAATGACAGAATATGAAAGGGAAAAAACTCTCTTCAATGAAAATTTTATATCCAGACAAATTTTGGACCAGTCAAGTGAGGCCCTCTTAGTGGCTAAGGCTCAGTTAGATGCGAGTTCGAAGATGCTGGAACTGGCAAGAAATACGCTCGATGGAAATTTAAAATTGCTGAATGCGCAGGTTGAAAGCGCACAGGCTGCGCTGAAAATCTCCAAGGCGGCGCTGTCATACGCAACATTACGCTCTCCCATTTCAGGAATCATTGCCTCTGTCTCAACTCAAGAAGGAGAAACTGTATCCGCGGGTTTAAGCGCACCCACATTTGTGACAATTATTGATCTCGATCGACTTCAAGTTGAGGCGTATGTTGATGAGGTTGATATCGGCAAGATCAAGATTGGCCAGAAGGCCTCATTTACAGTTGAGGCTTTTCCTTCAATTGAAATAGAGGGAGAAGTTGTGGGGATTTATCCGGAGGCAATACTCAAACAAAATGTTGTTTTCTATAATGTCATGGTTAAGAGCATGAAATCTTCTTCAGTTGATCTCCGGCCGGAAATGACTGCTAATGTTTCAATATTCCTCGAATCTCGCGAGGATGTTCTTGTAATAACAGCGAGTTCCGTTAAAAAATCGGGGGGTGTCAACTTTGTATATTTAATGGAGAATGGAAAACCGATAAGACGTGAGGTGAAAATTGGCTGGAAACAGGGTCGCTTCCTGGAAATCACAGAGGGTCTTAATGAAGGGGATGAGGTACTTGAAGATCAAAGCGCTTTTGAAGGAGGATAATAATGACCCGAATAGTTAGAATTACCAGAGAATCATTTCGGATGGTGAGAAACAACAGGGTCCGGGGATTCATTATGATCCTGGGCATAGCAGTTGGAGTTGCATCCCTCACAATGACTATCTGTGTGAGTCAGGGTGTGTATGAAAAGGTGATGGACACTGTCAACAAGCAGGGGCTGGATCTGATACAGATACGGCCTGGTTCGGACAAATTTACCGGAGCTCCTTCGGGCAGCAGGGATGTTGTATCACTAGTCGAGGATGATGTCGATGTTATCCGCCAACACGTTGGAAATATTGTAGCTATCTCGCCCGTAAAAGATCGCAAGGAAATTGAGGTAAAATATGGAGATAAGTTCACCTTCACCAGGGTATTCGGTGTTACTCCGATATGGGCGCAGATCCGTGATTTTGACGCAAGTAAAGGAAGCTTCATATCCGAGGAAGACATGTCTTTTTCTGCAAGGGTATGCCTCATCGGACAGATTGTAAAAAAGACCCTGTTCGGCGATGCTGATTCAATCGGTCAAACAATCAAAATCATGGATGTCCCGTTCACTGTCAAGGGAGAACTAGAGTCAAAAGGAACAGGCGCTGAAGGGAGGGATCGGGACGACCGTATCATCATCCCAATAACTACTTACACAAACAGACTCTTCAGAGAGATTCCTCTGACACAGATAGTTGTTACCGTGAAGGATACCGACAAACTCAACAAGACTGTCGAAGATATAAGCGCCGTGCTTCGCGAACGCCATAAGATCTCCCCCGGTGAGTCGGATGATTTTGCCATGAGAACTCCCCAGGACCTTATCGACATGGCCTATGGCGCTTCTCGATCCTTGTTACATGTGCTTATGGTAATCGCCGGAATTACTTTACTGATCGCTGGTATTATGATTATGAACATAATGCTTGCATCTGTTTCCGCAAGGAGGAGTGAAATAGGAATTCGCAGGGCGCTTGGCGCGCGGAAGAATGATATACTCCGCCAATTTATAATAGAGTCTCTCCTCATTTCACTGTTTGGGGGCATATTAGGAACTATACTGGGATACTGCGGTTCTATTATACTTTCGAGCATGAACGTAGCTGCCAGCAATCTTACACCCCTTGCTTTTGCAGCCGCCATTGTATCATGCAGTCTCATTGCGGTTATCTTCGGAATATACCCTGCAAGGAAGGCTGCAAATCTTAATCCCGTCGACATATTGAGAGGATAGCGTAAAGGAAGGGACAAACCATGATCAATATCAAAGATATTCGGAAGACCTATATGAAGACTTCTGTCGAAACAAATGTGCTGCGCGGCGTAACCTTTTCTGTTCAGCGTGGGGAATATGTGGCAATCATGGGGGCATCAGGTTCCGGCAAATCCACGCTTATGAACATTATCGGTTGCCTCGATAAGCCTACTAATGGCCAGTTTGAACTGGACAACATTAATGTATTACAACTGGACGATGATGCCCTTTCCGCGCTGAGGAACAAAAAGTTCGGGTTTGTATTCCAGCAGTTTTTTCTTTTGGAACGAACCTCTTCGATTGACAACGTGCTTTTACCGCTTATCTACACAGACAAATACCCTGCCGATGCAACGCAACGCGCCAGAAAACTTCTGGACGATGTAGGTCTGAAAGACAGGACTGAATACCATGCAAATGAATTGTCCGGCGGGCAGCAACAGCGGGTAGCTATCGCTAGATCCCTGATCAATGATCCTGATATAATTCTGGCTGATGAGCCAACCGGCAATCTGGATTCGGAGAACGCGGCCGAAATCGTGGAAATTTTCAGTCGTCTTCATAAAGAGGGACGAACTATCATCGTTGTGACGCATGATCGGACGGTAGCTGAGCATGCGCAAAGAATACTGGAACTCAAAGATGGACAGCTAAAGGGATAAAGCACATTATCTGTGATTTTTTTGAGTTTCTTTGTAAGATAAACTCAATAGCAGATTATCAATCCCGGAGATTTTCTTGAAAATATCAAAAAACATCACCTTATCATGTAAGCTCCTTACCGTTCATAAATTACGCACTGCCCTGTGTATATCAAGCATGACCATAGGGGTCGCGGCCGTAATAGTTATGGTGTCCATGGGACGAGGTGCACAAAAACACGTGCTTGATATGATCCGCGATATGGGTACTAACTTGATTGTAGTGAATGCAGGACATGTTACCCTTGTTGGTGGTCGGGAGACCCAGTCAGCGATCGTTACTTCATTGCAAATCACGGATGCTGATGCCATAAAGTCCCAGTGCGCATCTGTTGTCGATGCGGCTCCAGAGACCAGCAGCAAAATGAGTGTACAGTGGGAATCGGAAAATCTAAAAACAGAGATTGTTGGAGTTGCTCCATCTGCTTTTCGGATACGCAATATAGAGATAGAAAAAGGTCGTGCATTCGATGAGGTAGATAATGATACAGCCCAGAGAGTCGCAATCATCGGTGAAGTGATCGTTGAAAAAATATTCCATGGCGAAACTCCTATTGGATATCTAATACGAATCGGCGGCGCGCTCTTCGAAGTTGTGGGAGTTATGAAAGCAAAAGGGATAGATGCCAATGGAGTGGATCGGGATGATAGAATTCTCATCCCGTTAAATACTGCGATGCATCGGCTTATACGCACTACCTTCATACAAAGGATACACATCCAGGTCACAGATTCTACGCAATTGAAAAGTGCCGAGACCGAAATAAGAGAGTTGTTGCGTGATAGGCACAGACTGCGTGACAAACCTGATGACTTCACTATTCAGAACCAGGCAACCCTGATAGAGACAGAGAGAGAATCCTCTCGCGTCTTGACTCTTTTGGTTGCAAGTGTTGCCGCAATATCGCTTCTTGTTGGTGGTATTGGGATTCTTGCGGTCATGCTTACAGTAGGCCGGGAGAGAAGGCAAGAAATTGGATTACGCCGAGCCATAGGCGCCCGTCGACGTGACATTCGAACCCAGTTCCTGCTGGAATCCCTCATTATTGCCGGACTGGGCGGATTTTTTGGAGCTTTCCTCGGAATGCTCTCGACCTTTCTCGCCTCGAAGATTGGTAATTTGCCTGCGGTTCAATCATGGGACGCAATGGGTGCGGGATTGACTCTTTCATTTATTATTGGGCTGATTTTTGGCATTTATCCTGCTTCCAAGGCTGCGACATTAGAGCCTATCGAGGCACTAAGAGCCGAATGAGGACTAATACTAGTCCTACTGTCATTATTGAAATGAAATAGGGGACTAGAATCTCCTGTCAAAAGAAAAATAAATATTTGTAATATCAATTAGCTGGAGGGAACTAATTTCCATGGCATATTTCCCCTATGAAAATACAAGGGTCAGGTCTGGACATTGGACAGGTTCAAGCTCTTTATGATTTTATTGATTTTACTCTTAAGCTTTTTATCTTTTTCTATCCTCTGCGACAGGCGGCCATATACTTTTGATACTCCTGAAGCACCTATATTAAAATATGCCCCTATCTCGCTCAAAGGCTTCACTGTATATTTCTTACATAGATAAATCTTGACGTTTCTTGATAATACCCGGTTTTCTCCAAATACTCCCTCTACCCTCTCAAAAATATCATTAACCGATACCTTATCAATTAGTTCTTTTAATTCGGGAATATTTTTGT
>JAFGQD010000117.1 GCA_016935875.1 Deltaproteobacteria bacterium | reverse complement strand
CTAAAATTTAGGGCCACATCTCGATCTTTTCGGTCATCGGGAAGTAATAGGGGGTATCAGCACCATACCACTTGTTGTATATCTTCATGTACTCCCCGTCGTTCCACATATCCTGGATGGCGAAGTTGACGGCATCACGCCAGTCGCTGTCATTCTCGGGAAGTCCGATGCCATAGGGTTCGTCGCTGAAAAAGTCGCCGACCAGTTCATACTTGCCCGGCTCCTTCGCGGCATACCCGATAAGAATCGTGCTGTCGGTCGCCCAGCCCGCAACCTTGCCCTGCTGCAGCGCCAGGAAGCATGAGGGCTCATCCTGGAAGCTGATAACCTTTGGTTCGCTGTCGCCTAGTGATTTGAGGAGATTGACGGCGTTTTTCTCGCTGGTGGTACCCTGCATGGAGGCGATCTTCTTGCCCACAAAATCCTTGTGATCTTTGTACATGCCTTTTTTGGCAAGGATCTTCTCACCGTCAAAGAAATAGGTGATGGAGAAATCGATCGTCTTATCCCTCTCACGCTTGTGGGTCATGTTCGCGGTACTCATATCGATTTGTCCCGATGTCAGAAACGAGATGCGCGTCTTGTTGTTCAGTTTGATCTTCTCCATTTTGAGCTCTTTGCCCATGGACTGGCCGATACGTTTTACAACCTCCGAAGCTATATCGACATCAAATCCGACCCACTCATTCTTGTCGTTAAAATACGCCGCGGGAATGCTGTTGTACATCAGACCCGCCTTGACAACGCCCGCTTCCATGACCTTGTCATAGGTAGGGCCGGCGAAGCAGATAGCGGGTACAAGCATAACTGCCACAGCCAACATCACTACAGATCTCCACACTCTCTTTTGCATCGGACAACCTCCTTTGTTATAAAATATTAAAGTAATTAAAAAATACTCCCCATATTGGAACGTGCCAACAGGGGGAATATGCCTCCCGCTACTAATGGGTCAAAATCTTACTCAAAAAGAGTTTTGTGCGATCACTCTTGGGGTGATAAAAGAAATCGTCCGGTGACGCCTCTTCGATGATCTGTCCCTCATCCATAAAGGCCACCCGGTCGGCAACCTCGCGGGCGAACCCCATCTCATGTGTCACCACGATCATGGTCATCCCCTCGCGCGCCAAGTCGCGCATGACGTCCAGAACCTCGTTTATCATCTCCGGATCCAGGGCCGACGTCGGTTCATCAAAGAGCATTATCTTGGGCTGCATGGCTAAACCGCGCGCGATAGCCACACGTTGCTGCTGCCCCCCTGACAACTGAGCAGGATATGCGTGGGCCTTTTCGCCTATGCCAACCTTTTTCAACAGTCGAAGTCCCTGTTTCTCGGCTTCTTCCGGCTTGGTCTTCCTGACATTGATGGGGGCGAGCGTGATATTCTGGAGGGCGGTCATGTGGGGATAAAGATTGAACTGCTGGAACACGAACCCTATCTCCGCTCTGAGGTGGGTAAGATTGACACGGCGGTCATGAATGGGTATGCCGTCGGCAGTGATCTCACCGCTCTGTATGGGCTCCAGTTTGTTGATACATCTGATGAGAGTGCTTTTCCCCGATCCGCTCGGACCGCAGACGACAACCACCTCTCCCGAGGCTACATGGAAATCGATATTGTTAAGGACATGAAGTTTTCCGAACCACTTATTGACATTTTTAAAGGTAATCACGCAGAAACGCTCCTAATGCATAATTTGCTTTTGTACTTCCTGAACATTCGATTGTCAATAGTGAAGTTCGGAAAAGTACATTTTATTTATGAACACCATGAAAAACATTCTATTTCGGTTGTTGACAAAATTCCCTTATCCTATTAGTCTGAAGAAGTACATTTGCAATCTCACTTCTTAGTGAAATCCATCATCAAACACGAGAGAAAGGTAGTACGGTTTTTGAAAAGATGAACAATATGGATCAATCCAGAGTGGCAATTATCGGGCCAGGAAGGCTTGGGACTTCCCTTGCCTATAAGTTCGGGCGCGACGGAAAAGATGTAACCATATATTATCACGACGCCGAGATATGCAGAGAGATCAATCAAACCCATGTAAACCCACGGCATCTGACGGATGATCTTGCAAAAATGCTTGGGGGCATCGAACATGTCCCCGGGTTGACGAACGTTACGGCGACAAATGATCTGGAGAGGGTTGTCAAGGAAAACGATTTTATCATACTCGCGATAACCATGAACAGACTCCGGGAACTGCTGAGCCATATAAAACCCCTGATAGCGAGGAAAACGGGACAAACATGCCTGGTATCTCCGATAAAGGGCCTGTCTTCGGACGAAAAGACCAGCGAACTCATAACACCGTCTCAGGCGATTAACAACCATCTCTTCGACCTCAAGCACAAATTTAATATTATCTGCATTGGGGGCCCATTCTTCGAGATGGATATCGCTACCGGCAAGCCGGTATGCGTGACGGTGACGGGTAATAAGCGTGCGGTGAAAGCTTTTAACCTCAACTTCCTCAGACTGAATCGCAGGGAGTTAAATGCCTATTACAATTTTGACACTGTCGGCATCGAGGCGTGTGGCGCCTTGAAAAACATCGTGGCAAACCTGAAAGGGGCCACTGACTGTTTGAATCTGGGAAGTTCCCTGCCCGGAACCATCTTCGCGAGATCCGGCGTTGAGATACGGTCCCTAACAAAGTTGCTGGGGGGAAGTTTCCAGGCATTTCACAGCCAGGCCGGCGTCGGTGACCTGTATGTCACGATCTCATCGGAGGCCAGTAAAAATTATCGATATGGCAAATATTTTTATCAGTTATTTAACGGCAATCCCATAGAAACAGATATCCGAACGCTGGAAAAGATAGATGGAACTCCGGAAGGACCAAACACGATAAAGAACGTGCACAGATATCTGGAAAAGAAGAATATGTACTCTCCCCTCTTCCGCTGCGCCCACCAGATATTTCACGAAGAAACAAGCAGGGATGAGATACGGGAACATGTCATTGAGGCCTGCCAGCTTGACAAAAGGGACAAGGAATACATAGGTCCCATTTCAAAGCTGCTCTACAGAATGTTTCCCAACATCTGGTACAGAAGACACAAGGGGATCTTGTCTTAGAGAAAGACGAACTCTACCAGCTTGCTTGCAGGAGCTACATTCGATTTTCGGCGCTTTTCCTTATAGATTCTAATCTCTCAAGGTATGTATCTTTCTGATCCAGACCGCGGTAACTGCTGATATCATCAATCAGAAGGTTCACATGGGGGATAACATCCACACCGTAGCGGTTCAGGTTTTCCTTGTCTGCCCTGTCAACCGTGAGGATCGAGTAGTATGTCAGCAGCATCCTGGTGACGGACTGTCTCCTCAACAGATAGGCCTTCCCTCCTACGGTGTTCAGGAAAAAGGCGGCATACTCATACAGATCGCCCACGGAGGCTTCAATCTTTCCACTGGTATCTTCTATTTCCCTCAAGCCCCATTCATAGAGCATTGCCATGACAGGTTCGATCATCTCCCTCTCGTTAGAAAGAATATCCTTTGTCAACACTATATCCTTTCCCCCCAGGACTCTGTAAAAGTGCGCTACATTACATCCCAGTGTGTAGAGGGACTTCATTTCACCTGACACGACGGGGGGACGTGAGAAAAGCTTCGAGACAAGCCCCAGGAAGTGCTGATATGATCCCTCTTCCAGTTTGTAGTCTTGTATATAGTCTTGTCCGTCGAGGTACTCGAAAAACTGCT
>JAFGQD010000116.1 GCA_016935875.1 Deltaproteobacteria bacterium | reverse complement strand
ACGATCTCCGGTATGACGTCGCCCGCTCTCTGCACGATGACCGTATCCCCAATATGAATATTCTTTTTGTTGATCTCATCCTGATTGTGAAGGGTTGCGCGACTGACCATTACGCCCCCGACACGAACGGGCTTCATCAGTGCGACGGGAGTCAGGACACCTGTCCTGCCTACCTGAATAATAATATCTTCGATAATTGTTGTGGCCTGTGTCGCAGGGAACTTGCAGGCAATGGCCCACCGGGGGCTTCTTGAAACGAAGCCGAGGCGATTCTGTGTGTCTATCGAGTCGACCTTGATGACCGTGCCGTCTATCTCGTAGGGAAGGGTCTCACGTCTGGCGATCATTTCGTGGTAATATTCTATACACTTTTGTATGTCTTCCGCTTTTTTTATGTGAGGATTTACGGGAAAGCCCCATTCTTTCAGGGTTTTCAGAAAGTCCAGATGTGTCTGGAAGGCTATCCCTTCAGAAAATCCGATAGCATAGCAGAATATACTGAGAGACCTTTTCGCGGTAATCTTTGAATCAAGTTGGCGAAGCGAACCGGCCGCGGCATTTCTGGGGTTGGCAAAGGGATTGTCACCGTCCGCCATCCTCTGCCTGTTAAGCTTTTTGAAGTCATCTGTTTTTATGTAGACTTCACCCCGTATCTCGATTTTATCGGGAATTACCCGACCGTTGATGGATTTTATCCTCAGGGGGATTGCATGTATCGTCTTGAGATTCTGCGTGATATCCTCACCGATTGCCCCATCCCCTCTTGTTGAACCGTATTTAAGAATACCTTTTTCATACAATAGGTTAACTCCAATGCCATCAAGCTTTGGTTCAACTACAAAAGACACATCTTCCTGTGTGTCAAGGAGGCGCTTGATACGTTTGTCGAATGATATGATGTCTTCTTCGGAGAAGGCGTTGGCAAGGCTTAGCATGGGAGACAAATGATGAATACTGTCAAACTTCTCAAGAGGAGCGGCTCCCACGGTCTGAGTGGGCGATGCGCTTGACGCACTTCTTATATCGTTAACTTCCACGTAACGGTTTTCAAGAGCGATCAATTCCTGCATCAGGCGATCATATTCGGAGTCGGATATCTCCGGATCATCTAACTGGTAATACTGCCTGTTATGATAGTTGATCAGATCCCGAAGTTCTTCTATCCTTTGTATCGCCGTCTTTTTTTCCATTATTTTATTCGCTTGAGGTGTGATACGTTTGAAAATGGTTTCTTAATCTTCGGTTCTTCTTCCTGTTTGCTGATAACTTTTTTATTGAAGATATCATTCTTCACCCTCACCGAGTTTATAATAAAGAAAATTATAGTCGCCTTTTCCCACTCTCTTGTTGTGTCAAATTGTTCCAGTTTGGTCTTGTATTTTCCCCACAGACTGTTGAGTGATGCTTCATCGAGGGCAAGTATCTTTTCAGCTATGTTTCCCAATGTCTTTTCAATCATCATCAGACCCTTTTCAAGAGGTTTTCTGAAGATATTAGTCACACGCCTGTAAAATGTCAAACCAAAAACTCTGTAAAATAAAGCTTGTCTTTTTGGCATAGGTATAATAGAAAATTCGCTATTACCGGTTATGAAGATAGGCATTATTTCTGATACACATCTTAATATTCCCGATAACAGGCTTGAAAAGATCGTCGATGATTATTTTCATGATGTTGATTTGATCCTGCATGCGGGAGATATGGTCGAGCGCGAGGTCCTGGATGTCTTCAGAGGCAAAAAGGTGTATGCCGTAAGTGGGAATATGGATCCTGATTCTGTAAGAGAAGTTTTTCCCGAAAAGAGGATACTGGTGATTGAAGGACGAAGAATAGGCTTGATACATGGATGGGGATCTCCATTTGGTCTGGAAGAAAAGGTGATGCGAGAATTTGATGATGTTGAGTGTGTCGTCTATGGTCATACACACCGGGCCATGAATGACGTGAGGGATGGAATATTATTGTTCAATCCCGGTTCACCAACGGATCAGAGGTTTGCAAAACATAATTCTGTGGGGATACTGGATATCGGAAAAGAGATTGTGGGAACAATTATAGATCTGGATTGAAGCAGGATAGTATTTATGGACAGCATTATGGCTCCGGGGAGGATGGAGTATATTACAGGCAAAAAACCGGACGGGTGCGTTTTTTGCGGGGGATCTGCCAGGGAAGAAGACCTTGTCTTGTATGAGGGGAAGTCCTGTTATATCATGATGAACAAATATCCATATACCTCCGGTCATCTTTTGGTGATTCCCTTCAGGCATATATGTGATATAGAAGAAACGAACGCCGAAGAGAAGATGGAGATGATGCAACTCACCGACATATGCGTGAGAACTTTGAAAAAAGCATTTACACCCGAAGGGTTCAATATAGGGTTGAATCTCGGGAAGGCGGCCGGTGCCGGTGTCGAGGATCATCTGCATATACATGTTGTCCCCAGATGGCTGGGCGATACCAATTTTACCACGGTTCTGGGGGAGGTCAGGGTAATTCCGGAGGATATTATAATGACCCGGAATACGTTATTGCAATATTTTCAAAGGAGAGAGGAGAGATAGAATGAAACTTCTTTATACGATTATTGTCACGTTGATCATGCTGTTTATCATTACTTTCTCGTTAATAAATACTGATCTTGTCCATCTTGGATATTACAAATTTATAGACGTCAGCGTGCCCGCTTATATGCTGATTTTCATATCCTTTGGCATAGGTATAATCTTCGCCGGCTTTATGGGAATAGTAGAAAGATTCAGGCTTTCCAGGGAAGTTACAAAGTTGAAAAAGAGGATTAAGGAACTGGATAAAAAGATCTCAAGCGAGAAGCTCCCCGCCATTCAGGAGACAAAAACCGAAGAGACAGCAGGCAAGTGGAATTCGTAACAAGCCGGATGGGCCGTTAACCGCCGCAGTCCGACATGTCTCCCTTTAATTTTTCTATCGTGTGTTTCAGAGCGGGAAGGAGTACGGCCAGATTTTCTCTGGCTCCCTTCGGGCTTCCGGGTAGATTGATGATCAGGGATTGCCCTCTTATCCCCGTTACAGCCCTTGATATCATTGCATGAGGTGTCTTGCTCATGCTTTCCCTTCTCATGGCCTCTGCCATGCCCGGGAGTTCCTTTTCTATAATTTCCAGAGTCGCATCGGGTGTGACATCCCGCGGGCTTACACCGGTTCCACCGGTTGTTACAACCAGATCCAGATTCTTATTATCGGTGTACTCTTTTATTTTGTCTCTTATGATTTCTTTTTCATCGGGGATTACTTCGTAATCGGTGACCCGGATATCAAGATCACCCAGCATGCGTATAACCTCCGGTCCGCTTGTGTCCTCTCGCTCGTTGCGGGAACCTTTGTCGCTTACTGTTATAACTCCGCCGGTAATCAAAATACCTGTCCTTGATTATAAATCAAAACTACCAATTGCATTTCTTATGACTCTTCCTTTTTCGCCTCGGCAATAACCTTTTCCTTCAAGTGCGCGGGGAGTTCTTCGTAGCGAGAGATCTCAAAAGAGAAGGTGCCTCTGCCGCTGGTAATCGACGTAAGATCCGGCGCATATGAAAGAATTTCAGAAAGTGGAACCTGTCCTTTGATAACCTGGTTAGAACCAACTTTATCCATGCCCAACACGCGTCCCCGTCTGCTGTTGAGATCGCCGATTACATCTCCCATATATTCATCGGGTATTTCAATGCTGATGTCGACAATCGGTTCCAGAAGTGTCGGCTGGCAATCCTGAAATCCCTTCTTAAAACCCATGGAACCTGCTATCTTAAATGCCATCTCGGATGAATCCACGGCATGGAACGTGCCATCTACAAGAGAGACCCTTACATCGACGATAGGAAAACCTGCAAGGATGCCTTCAGCCATTGCCTCGACGATCCCCTTCTCTACTGCCGGTATATATGTCTTCGGTATGACGCCGCCTACAATCTTATCCAGAAACTCGAATCCGCCTCCTTTAGGAAGAGGTTCGATTTCAAGCCAGGTGTCACCATACTGTCCCTTACCCCCCGATTGTTTTTTATACTTGCCCTGAACCCTTGTTTTCCCCCTGATGGTTTCCTTGAAAGGTACTTTCGGTTGTTTGAGATTTATGTCAACTCCAAATTTTCTTTTGAGTTTTTCTCGGGTTATATCGATATGTACCTGACCAACACCGGAAAGTATGGTTTCCCCTGTCTGTGGATCCCTGTGAATTGAGAGGGTATGATCTTCGTCGATCAATCTGTTAAGAGAGGCATGTATTTTTTCCTCATCCCCCTTGGTCTTGGGCTCTACCGCATAGCGAACAACAGGATTTATCAGGGGAACCTTATCATAGATGATGGGCGATTTTGCATCACACATGGTATCACCGGTGGAAGTTTCTTTCAATTTGGCAAGAGAGGCAATATCTCCGGGAATGAGTGATTCCACCGGAACCTGGGTTTTCCCCTCCAGATAGAAGATATTTCCGCATTTTTCACTCACATCCTTCGATGGGTTATAAAATACAAAGTCCGATGTCAGTGTTCCTGAGAAGATCCTGAACAGTGTAAGTTTTCCCGCATAGGGGTCGGCGATGGTTTTAAATACCATTGCCGAAAAGGGTGCATTCACATCCGGTGTTCTTTCAATCTCTTCCTCTGTATTTGGCTCTTTGCCCGTGACAGCCCCTCGATCTATGGGGGAGGGGAGAGAGGTTACGATAATATCCATAAGAGAGGTAATCCCTATGTGATTCAGGGCCGAGCCACATATGACTGGGATCAAGCCTCCTGAGATTACTCCCTTTCGAAGTCCATTTTGAATGTCGTTGATAGAAAGTTCTCCCTCCTCCAGATATTTGTCCATTAAGCCCTCGTCACATTCGGCTATATCTTCCACCATTGTTTCCCGGTATGCCTTGGCATCTTTTACGAGGTCTTCAGGGATATCTTCTTTCTTGGGGGTACCTTTGGGATTGTCAAAGATCAGCGCTTTCATATGCACAAGGTCGATCAGACCCTTAAAGGACTCTTCGGAACCTATCGGGAGGTAGCAGACAGTTACCTTTTTGCCGAGTTTGTTGTTTATGTCTTCCACTGT
>JAFGQD010000115.1 GCA_016935875.1 Deltaproteobacteria bacterium | reverse complement strand
CGGTTGCGTCATTATACAGGAGATGTGTGACAGAGGGGAATGAAGGTTTTGGGAGGCGGGCGTTTTACCGGAATACTAAAAAACTTCTGACCAAAGATAGGTACATGGAATTCGACCGCCTTGTTCTCGACGCTTTTCCCGGCATCTGTGTCGCAGAGGGGACTATAACAGACGTTCATATCGAAAAGGAGAACCAGGGGCTACAAGCGCTGAAGGTCGAGGTGGCCAAAGAGATTCAATCACGCTATTCGCTTGAAAGTGTGCGCGACGAACCTGTATTCAGGGCTTACCGTGATTTTTTCTGGAGCGTGGGTGTCGATCCCACGAAGACCCGCCCCGCCTCCGAAGCACTCGTCAGGAGGATCCTTTCGGGAGGAGTCCTCCCCCGGATAAACACCGCCGTCGATTCGTACAACCTGGCATCGGCCGTGAGCGGCGTCCCAATCGCCGCCTTTGACAGGGATATGGTAAAAGGAGACCTTTTCATGCGGTTTGCTGACGAAGGGGAGGAATTTACCGGGATAGGAATGAAAAAACCCGTCATTCTCACGAAAAACCAGGTTATTCTTCTCGATTCGGAACAGATTGTTGCCATATATCCTTACCGGGATTCGGACTCGACAAAAGTGAGACCTGACACAAAGACCCTTCACATCGTCACCTGCGGCGTACCAGATATTGAGCGTGAACTGGTCCTGAAGGCATATGATACATGTGCCCGCTTCGTACAGGAACATGCGGGGGGGAGACCGTCCGAACCGAAGATGTCACCATAAAAAAGGACGGGGGGATCCCGAAAAGGCTGGTGCGTATCTGTAAGGAATGCCCGCAAATTAATCACTATACCCTTTCAAATGTCCCGTTTCGTCCGTTGAAGTCGACCATCGCGATACATACCGCCAGAGGGGGCCCGTCCCGTACCGTGAAATTGACTGCAGTATTGTAGGACTCTTCACTGAAGGTGTTCCTGTTCCAGTGGGAAAGATTGAAAGGAACCGGATTTCTGCCGGTGAAGAGCTGCAGCTCTTCATCCTCCAAAACCACGCGAACCTCGCCGTAGTAATCGGAATGATATGTCCCAGTATATTCCTCCAGTCGAAGAGGACCTGTCTGATTCGACGGCGGTGGCGCGAGTTGTTCAACCGGCTGGATCTCTTCGAATGCGGGGTCGATAACCTGGCGAAAAGCGGCATAATAATCGATGGAGCATTTTCCGTAGAGATAGAGATCCCGGAACGTGTAACAGACCGCCATGGGAAGGGAATGTGATATTCCTTTGTTGCACAGAACCACGACCCCGACTTTCTCTCCTGGCAGGATCATGAGATAGCTCGTCGAGGAGGTGGTGGATCCGCCGTGATCAAGGATTGTTCCGTCTTCCAGGAATGAGTAATACCATCCGAGTCCGTAACCGGACACGTATGTGTCTGCCGATGCAGACACGATCTGGAGCGATTTCGTCTCGGCAAGGATCTCCGGGGAGATGATCTCTTTTCCGCCGATGGCACCGTTGTTCACCTGGAATTGCAGCCACTTCGCCATGTCCCTGATTGACGAACTGACTCCTCCCGCAGGGGACAGGGCGTCGTAATTGAGGGGTTCGACGACAACGAAGGTGCCGTTCTCTTCGATATGGTTCCAGGCCCTGTTTCGTGCAGTGACGAAATCGTCATACCTTGCACTTGAGGAGGGCATGCCCAGCGGATCGAATACTTCTCTCTCGATAAGATCGGGCCATTCCGTTCCTGTGGCCCGGGCCGCCGACTCTCCGGCCAGCAGAAACATCACGTTCTGGTACTCGAATGCCGTCCGGAAATCTGTGGCAGGCTCAAGAAAACGGATGCGGTAGAGGATCTCTGATGAGTTGTAATTGAACGGAACCATCAGCTCGCCTCCCGCGTGAGACTGAAGGCCGCTCCTGTGGCAGAGCATGTCGCGAAATGTCAGGTGCTGTCCTGCCCATGTTTCGTACAGTTCGAAAGTGGTGTAATATTCTACGGCCTTATCATCCCAGCCCAGGACACCCTTGTCGACGAGGGATGCAATTACAGTGGAGGTCAGGGGTTTCGAGGCAGAACCGATCTGGAAAACCGTATCGGGATCAATCGGGTCGGTACCGCCCGTTTTCTTTACCCCGAAACACCTCCGATAGACTGTCCCATTGCTATCCACCACGGCTACGGCCATTCCGGGCGTTACATTCCGGGAATTGAGACCCACAAGATATCTGTCGAATGCTGCGATGTCGGCCTTCATCGAGCCTGAATCCTGATCCTCCCCCGGTCCAGGAGATTCAATGATTCTTGTTCTGCCATCCTGGCGGATAAAGAAACAGGTGAAGTAATCACATGGGAACTCATCATTCAGGGGATTGTAATCAGATTTTAACCCAGAGGCTGGTGGAAGAATGAAGAAGACTATGAAGAGACAAAAAAGTGTTGTTGCTATACATCGTTGCAGGTCGTGCTTCCCCATAGATATTACCACCTTTTTCATCGCTTAAATAGGTACACTACCCGGATATCCAATTTCACCTGAATCATCGAATTCGGAGATGATTGTGCTTTTTGGCAAAAATAAAAGACTTTGAGGTCTATTTTCAGAGATAACCTTTTAGCCTTTAATCACCTGGCAGACGCCTGATTGCACGTCAAAAAACTCTTTTAAAAGAAGGGTTTTCCAGCTAAAATTCCAAAAAATTATGAAGCCGCCGGGTTTGCAACACGGCCCATGAATAGAATGTTTCCTGTCTCGTCATCCTGGATGATGAAGATGAACGGATGGTCAGCACGGAATACCGGCACCGGTTCAAAGGGTATGTAAGCCGTCAATTCCATCACAACCGCTGTCGCAGCTGCGGCCTCGGTGCCTTCCTCGTTGACCTCGACGAATGCCTGGTGGATGACATCGCTGATGAAAAGAGCCCCGATCCCGTCCATGCCGGAGAAATCAGCCTGTGGAGAGAATGCCGTCGGCATTCCCATGCTGCTTAAGGCTTCGGCGAGGGAATACTTTGTCTCCATTGTGAACCTGGGGAAGTAGACCTCGACCTGTTTTGATACAAGAGAACTCCTGATGTTTTCCAGGGTATCG